>JBDTQZ010000001.1:0-17296 GCA_039931935.1 Burkholderiaceae bacterium
GATCGTCGCTGCGCCGGTCACGCTTGAGGGATACGGCGTCCGGCTGGAGCCGCTTGAATACGAGCATGAATCTGGCCTGATTGCCGCGGCCAGCAGCGGTGAGCTCTGGAAGCTTTGGTTCACGTCAGTGCCCGAACCGTCGGATACGCGTGCCTATATCGACACCGCGCGCGATGGGCAGCGGGCCACCCATATGCTGCCCTGGGCGGTACGCGAGCTCACTACTAACTCCATTGCAGGCAGTACGCGTTATCACGACATCGTGCCCGCCGCTGACCGCGTCGAGATCGGCTACACCTGGTACGCGGAGCGCTGGCAAAAAACCAAGGTCAACACAGCGTGCAAGTTGTTGTTGCTGACGCATGCTTTCGAGTCACTGGGATGCCGCGTTGTCGGGCTGCGCACTGACAACTTCAATTTCAGGTCGCAGCGCGCAATCGAAGCGCTCGGGGCAAAAAAAGACGGCGTGATTCGCCATCATCATCCGCGGCGCGACGGCACGGTGCGCGACACAGTGATCTACAGCATCCTTGCGTCCGAGTGGCCAGACGTCAAACGACACCTGGAGCTGCGATTGGCTCGTCACCTTGCTTAATTGATTCATGTTGATCGATTTCTTTTTTCATCTGCGACAGGCGAAGCTCAAGGTCTCGATCAACGAGTTGCTGACGTTGCTCGACGCACTGAAAAAGGATGTGATCGGCCCATCGATCAATGACTTCTACTACCTATCGCGAGCGACGCTGGTCAAGGATGAGACTCACTTCGACCGCTTTGATCGCGCCTTTGGCGAATATTTTCACGGCGTGCAGACCGCGATCGACTTTACAAGAGACATTCCGGACAAGTGGTTCAAGCAGATGCTCGAGCGTACGTTCTCGCCGGAAGAGATTGCGAAGCTCGAAAAGCTCGGCTGGGACAAACTGATGGACGAGTTTCGCAAGAGGCTTGACGAACAGGACGGCGCGCACCACGGTGGCAGCAAGTGGATCGGCTCGGGCGGCACGTCCCCGTTTGGTCACGGGGGCGCACATCCACAAGGGATTCGCATCGGCGGCGCATCGAAGGGTGGCAAATCCGCTGTCAAGGTATGGGAGATGCGCGGTTACCGCGATTACGACGATTCGGTCGAGATCGGCACGCGTAACATTAAGGTCGCGCTACGACGGCTGCGTCGTTTTGCACGCGAGGGTGCCGAGCTTGAGCTCGACATGCACGACACGATCGAGTCGACGGCCAAGAACGCAGGCTGGCTAGATCTGAAGCTGGTGCCTGAGCGGCACAATACCGTCAAGGTCTTGATGCTGCTCGACGTCGGCGGCACGATGGACGAGCACATCAAGCGCACCGAAGAGCTGTTTAGCGCAGCCAAGAGCGAGTTCAAGCATCTGGAGTTCTACTACTTTCACAACTGCGTGTACGAATTTCTGTGGCGCAACAACCGGCGCCGGTACACCGAGCGCCACGCGACATGGGATGTGCTGCGCAAGTATCCGCACGACTGGAAGTTGATTTTCGTTGGCGATGCGACGATGAGTCCCTACGAGGTGCTGCAACCGGGCGGTTCGGTCGAATACAACAATGACGAGGCCGGCGCCGTGTGGCTGCAGCGACTGTTCTCGACGTTTCCGAAATCGGTCTGGCTGAACCCGGAACCGGAGCAATTGTGGCAGTACCGTCAATCGATTTCGGTGATCAAGCAGATTGCGGGGCGCAAGATGTTCCCGATGACGCTCGATGGCTTGGCCCGAGCGATGCGGCAACTGACTAAGTAGTAAACGGCGGCGCAGCCTTTAGCACTTCGTCCATCGTCGTCAATCCGCTCGCGATCTTCTGCGCACCGGACAGCCGCAACGATTTCAACCCATCGCGCGCCGCCTGACTGCGCATCTTGACGATGTCGCCCTGCTGCCCCACCAGCGCACGCATCGCATCGGTCATCACCAGCATCTCGATCAATCCCGTGCGCCGCATGTACCCGGTGTTGCGGCATTCGAGGCAGCCGACCGGTTTGTAGACCTTATCGGGGATATTCGAGCGCCACGGATTGACCAGTTCTTTCCACAGCACTGGATCGATCGGCTCGCCGACGGCCTTGCAGTGCGGACATAGCGTACGGATCAGGCGCTGAGCAAGCACCCCGACCAACGTGGCATTGACCAGATAGTTCGGTACACCCAGCTCGAGCAAGCGTGCGATCGACGACGCAGCATCGTTCGTGTGCAGCGTCGAGAACACCAAGTGGCCGGTGAGCGCGGCTTGCACAGCCATGTCGGCGGTTTCCTTATCGCGGATCTCGCCGACCATGATGATGTCAGGGTCCTGTCGCATCAGCGCACGCAGCCCGTCGGAGAAGCCGAGATCGATGCCGTGCTGGACCTGCATCTGATTTAACGCCGGGTCGACCATCTCGATCGGGTCTTCGACAGTGCTGACGTTGACCTCGTCAGTTGCCAGCTGCTTCAGCGTGGAATACAACGTTGTCGTCTTGCCCGAACCCGTCGGACCGGTCACCAGCACTATCCCCGATGGCCGGTGAATCCAGTTCTCCCACAGCTTCGCTTCTTCATTCGCGAACCCGAGCTCGGCGTAACTGCGCACGACGACTTCCGGATCGAAGATGCGCATCACTAACTTTTCGCCGAATGCCGTCGGCAGAGTAGACAAACGGATTTCAACTTCACGCCCTGCGTTCTGCCCGGTCGTCACTTTGGTTTTGATGCGACCGTCTTGTGGGCGCCGCTTCTCCACTACGTCCATGCGGCCCAGCAGCTTGATGCGGCTTGTCATCGCTCCCATCACGCCGGCAGGCACCTGGTACACCTGATGCAACACACCGTCGATGCGGAACCTTGCGACGCCAAACTCGCGCCGCGGCTCAAGATGAATATCACTTGCACGCTGATCAAAGGCGTACTGCAACAGCCAGTCGACGATATGAATGACGTGTGCATCGGTGGCTTCGACCTTGCCACCGAGCTCGACCAGTTGTTCGAAGCTCGAGACCAGTGCAGTACTGCCGGTCTTCGCAGCGCCGCGCACCTGCTGCGCAAGCTTGAAGAACTCGGTCGTGTAGCGGGCGACGTCGAGCGGATTGGCGACTACGCGCACCACCGACTTCTTGGTGATCTGCTCGATCTCGCGGTCCCAACCGGTCAGGAACGGCTCGCTGGTGGCGATCGTCACCTCGGTCGGCTTCATCGACACCGGCAGAATCGAATACGTCGTCGCGTACGACGCCGACATCACGTCGACCACGCGCGTAAAGTCGACTTTTAGAGGATCGATGTGAAAGTACGGCAGCGCCGCTTTCTCCGCAATCCAGCGCGTCAGCGTCTCGAGATCAAGCAACTGCCGGTCGGCTTGCGGCGACCGATAGTTCATCTCCGCCAGCACGACCAGCGGATGCCCCGAACGCTCGCGCCCGCCGCTGATTTTGAAGCGCTCGGCGTCCGCGGCGGACAACAGACCGTCGGCCACGAGTTGCTTGGTCACGAAACCGCTGGTCACCCGGCCCGGCGGCGCTTGCACCGCCTGCGCGCGTGTGTTGTGCTCGCGCGATGCCGTTGTGTTTTTCAGGACTGTTGCGCCGTCCTTGGGGCTCATTGACGCCCCCTGGCGCTCCGCGCGGTCCCCCCGAGGGGGACGCCGCTCGCCTTGGGGCGGCCCGGCGGCTCGCTCATGCCGGTTGCGAGGCCTCGTAGCGCTTGGCCATCGACTTCGCGCGGTCGGGCGCATTCTCAAAATCGGCGACGACCGCATCGACCGCCCGCTTGGTCAATGGAACGCTTTCGAGGGGCTCGATGTACTTGCGGGCCAGGTAGGACTTCAGCATGTCGGCCGACATTACGTGCGCTTTTTGATCGTGCTCGCTCGCAAACAGGAACAGTGTTCGCAGCGGACTCATCCAGCGCAACTTGGCGCGTGAGAACTCCATGCCGTTCCACAGCTTGAACCAGTTGCCGCGCTGCCAGCGGCCGATTTCTTCCTGCACCCGAGCGTCTTCGACGGGATCGAGCCGCCCGATATCGGTGACCGGGTCGGGCATGAAAATATCCGCCTTGTGTTCTGCGGCCGCGCGCATGATCACGTTGGTCGGCACCTTGATACCGCCGGGGACCGTCGTGACCGGGAACACACCCGACAGTTGCATACCGTCGATCTTGGCGCGCAACTCGGACGCCAGCAGACTCGACTTGATATAGGTCGCCTGATCGACCGGCTTGACCGCCATCGCGTGCGATTCCATTAGCTCGGTGAAAAACAGTTCGCGGTCGCGTTCCGGAGCGTTGATCAATCCGAGACCGTCGCGCAGCACACGCACCATGCTCGGAATCAACTTCACGAGCTTGCTGCGATCCTCGGTGCTCGCCTTCGGCTGCACTGACCAGACCAGCTCGTGAATGACGTCTCGAAACGCTTTCGCGAAGCCGGGTGTTTTTTCCTGCCGCACGGTCGCGGCAACCAACACCTTGACCCATGCGCCGAGCAAGAACTCCTTGATATAAGGCTCCAGGTCGACTCGCTCGAAAGCTCTCCTGACTTGAATCGTCGTGTTGATACTGAGGATCTCGTGCTTCTCAGCCTGTTCAAGCGCTTTCTTGGCGCGCGATACCGGATCGTTTTCCTCGGGCGCGATATCAGAGACAAACTTGTCGAACTCACCATACAACCGATCAAATACGCCGAGATCGGTTTCAAAATGCTTGAGGATCTCGGTGATGACCCGATCGACTTCCTTCATGTAGCGCTGGTTGTCGTCGCCGTACGGTTCCCAGCCGGCAGACGTACCCGCGATGCGATCGATCAACTTGCGTGCCGGATGCGCGCTCGAAGCGAAAAACGCTGCATCCATCAACGCCGACTTCAGCACTGGGAATTGCAAGCGCGAGATTCGTGCCTTGATCTCGGACGGGACTTGCTTGTCCTGCATCACATGATCGAACAACATGCCGACCAGCTCGATCGTCAGCTTGTCCACCACGCGCGTCGATTTGGAAATTAATTCGTCACGCATGGCGCTGACCGACTCAGTCGGCAGCGAAAAATTGCCGTTCGGCCCAAGCTCATGCAGATTCATCTGCTGAAACTCGCCGATCGATTGCAGCAGCTGCTGCGGGGCCGGACCGTGCGAGGGCAGATGCGGCAGGCGCGAACCCCGTGCGTTGGCCTGCAGACGCGTCAGCAATCCGCCGAGCAGCATGTTCGGCTCTTCCGGGCCCTGTGCGGGTCCCTGCCCTCGCGAATGGGCACCTGCCGCGTTACCGCCCGGTCCGCCCGCCTCCGCCAAAGTGCCAGCGGAATTCGTACCGCCATGCGACTGAGCATTTCCTGCAGCACCCTGCCACGGTGTCGCCGATTTGGGTGCGGCGCGCGTCCTTCGAATTGCGCGCACATCCACGCCGTGATTCGCGTAGTGATCTAGAAGTTGCCTGACAATGCGCGCGAGCTCGTCGCCGAGCGGCTTCTCGAACACCGTCAGGAAAAATTCCCAAGCCTCCTTGTGCAGATCGGTGTCTTCGGCTGCGCGCAGTAGCGCGCGCACATACACCGCGGGGCCCAATGGATTTTCCGAATTTCGAATGGTGCTTCTGCCGAGCAGAAATGCCACGACCAGATTCAAGTCGCGCATCAACTGCTCGGCATAACCGGCGATCTTGCTGGCATGCCGCTCAACCACGGTGTTGCTTTCGACCGAGATCGAGTCGACGAGCGAGAGCGTCTCAGCGTCGAGTGAGCCCGCTGGCGCCTGCACGCGGCCCACTGTAATTTCGTGAAAATACTGATCCTGCGTTTCCGTCAGGCGCGCCATGAACGTGTGGTGCAGATCGTCGAGCTTCGCGGCCAGGTGCCGCTGCACCAGCGGCGACCCAACATCGAAATCCCACTTTCCCGACAAGTCGTCGAGAATCGTCTTGGAGAATTCCGGAAAGGCGGCGCCGATTAGCTCGTTGGAAATCGCCATGCCGGACTTCAGAAGCGCAGATGCCTGCGCTGCCGTCACGAACGGCACGTCATTGCTTGCGCGCGACGAGTCGGAAGCCGGAGGAAACTCCATGCGATCTCTGAAGTTGGACCTGGTTTTCTAGCAGCGCCGCACGCTCAGCGGCTTCGACACTATAGACGGCGGACTCTATCGACCCACCATCGGGTGTCAAGCGAGTTTAAGCAGTTACTGGCGTCAAAACATCCCTAAATTGAAGGCATTAGCCGCGTATTCACAACGATCTTAGAGCTCAAAGCGGGCACCCAACGTGTTGACGCGCCGCAAACCGGCAACCCAGCCGCGCGCTTTCAGCTTCCAGCGCGCTTCGAGTTCGCGTGCTCGCTCGTCAAGCGTCGAAAATGGTACGTCAATCGGGGGTCCGACGAGCGCAAGCACGACGCGGTTGCCGGCATCGACTTCGGGCAAAGCGAGCACGCGATCATCGAACGCCGATGCGATAGCGGCAAAGCTCGGATCGAACTTCGAACCGAATAGATTGAACGAAGCGACTCCCGGCACTCGAAGCGACTTTCGGCACGCGTTGTAAAAGGCGGTGTCGTCGTACACGGGACCCCGCGCTGCTGCATCGTAGAGATCTACCTGCAACCAGTCGGCGCGACCGCGTTGCCGCGGATGGCTGATGAATTCGCGCGCGTCGGCATTGACGACCGCGAGGCGCGCGTCATCGGGCGGCAAGCAGAACCATGCCCGTGCAGCATCGATCACGTCGACGCTGAGCTCGACTGCGACCACGTTCGCACTCAAAACCTCGCGCCAACAGAACTTCGTTAGAGCCGCTGCACCGAGGCCTAGCTGAACTATCCGCCTTGGCTCGGGAAGAAACAGACCCGCAGCCATCATCAGCCGCTGATACTCGAGCTCGAGTGCAAACGGCCGCGCGACGCGCATTCCGCCTTGCACCCACTCAGTGCCGAAGTGCAGGTACCGGATGCCGTCTTCTTCGGAAAGCGTGACCGGCTCAGCCTTCCGTTGACGTCTCACGTCAGGCGGGCGCTCCTTCGGCCTGCAGGTCGTGCATCATGCCGCCGACCATGCGCTCGAACAGCGGTGCGCTCTCGGCCGTCTTTATGCGCCCTGCCCTGACGAAACTGCGCAGGATCAACGGCGCCAAACTATGCGCCTTGCCCGTTTCCGCCGAAGTAAATAGATAGAAATTCCGGCGTGGACTGATCCAGCGCAGTCGCACACGCTCGTTCTGCTCGCCGGTCCATAGATCGAACCACGTGCCGCGTTGCCAGCTGTCGATCATCCGGTCGATGTCGTCGTCCGACAGCTTCTCCAGCGGAATCATTTCCTCGGGTTGCACCGTCAGCGGTGCTTCCATCAAATTGACTTCGGCATGATTGGCGGCGACCGCGCTGCGTACCACCTCCGGCGTGATGGTCAATGGCTGCTCGTGCTCGTTCTCGACCACCGGCGGCGGCTCGACGATCTTGACTTCGTCGAGCTTGCGCTTGAATGCGGCGGGATCAAGCGGCGCGCCGGTGCCGTAGGCGACTTCGAGCGCTTTGACCGCTTGCGCATGCGACGCCATCAAGCGTGAAAAGAACTCCGCGGACTGCGCGGCCGAAAACTCTATTAGTTGCAAGCCTTCGCGTACGGTGCTCAGCACCGCGGGAATGGTCTTAACCAGCCGCTTGCGATCGTCGGGATTGATCTTGGGCTGCACGCTCCACACCAGATCGGGAACGACGTCGCGGAATTTTTTTGCAAACGAAGGCTGCGTGCGCTCGCGCAATGTCGCCGCGACCATCACCTTGACCCAGTGTTCGAGCAGAAAATCGCGCAGATACGACTCGATCTGCACACCATCGAACGCCTTCCGGATGCCGATAGCCGAATTGATCGCCATGATCTCGCGCGTCTCGGCTTCTTCGAGCGCACGTTTGGCACGCATCACCGGATCGTCGTCGCGAACGCGCTCGTCGGCCAGGTATTGCTCGAACTCGCCGAGTGCTTTTTCGAAAATCGGCGGACCATCGTTAATCGCCACGACGATCGTGTTGACCGCCTTGTTTACTTCGGAAAGATAGCGAACGTTGTCCTCGCCCTCCGGGCGCCAGCCAATGCCCGTGCTGGCGATGCGATCCATCAAGCGCCGCGCCGGCTGTACCGGCGAAACGAAGAGGTCCGAGTCCGCCAGCGCGATCTTCATGATCGGAAACTGCAGGCGCGACAGCGCAGTCTTGATCTCGGCCGGCAGGTGCTTATCCGTGTGGATGCGGTCGAACAGCATGCCGACCAGCTCGATCGTCAGCTTGTCGATCTGCTTGGTCGCTTTCTCGGCCACGTGCGACCGCAGGTGCGCCTCGTCGCGCTCGCTGATCATCTGCGCCGCCGCACCGCTCTTGCCACTCATCGTTGCGAGTGCGTTCAACCGCTGCACTTCGTTGATCGATGCCAGCAGGCCGGGATCGATCATCGCAAATTGCACCGGTGTATTCGCGGCAAGTGGTGCCGACGCTGAGCCGGTGATAACAAACCCGGGCGACATTAGCGGTGACGCAGTTATCTGATCTACGCGGTCGAACAGCGGCGTCGACGGCAACTGCGAATGGGGCATCGACGGCAGCGGTCGAGCCGCGCCGCCGCCAGGCACAGTCGGAACCTGCATGCGCTGATACAACGCGCTCAGCAGTTGTTCGGCCGTAGTCCCGGTCATTGAACCGGGTGCCTGCGCGCCGCCTTGAGTTGTGCGGCCTGATGCGCCTGCACTACCGACCATCGTATTGCGAAAGCCGGTGGGCTTGAATGGCGCCGCAGCACTGCCTTCCTGCACGCCTTTGCCCTCGAGATCATTGTTCAGCGCGGTGTAGACGGCAACCAGTGGCTTTAGCAAGCTGACGTCGAACGCTTTCAACACCGAATGGCGCTGGTCACCCTTAAAGCCGAGCTTGTCAATGGCATCGCCCAGAGCGCGACAGAAACGCACCGGATGAAATGGGTTTTCTCGTTCTCCCAGTCCTGGGATCTGCAGCGCCTTGGCGAGCCGTTGCGTCAATGGCGTGAACGAGGATTCGGCGGCGTTACGAATGCGAGACGAAAAGCGATCGATCACCATCGCCTCTTCCATCTCGTCATACTCGACTAACGACAAGCCCAGCGACTTGCTGCTGGCGGGCTGCGCGGGCTTGTCTTTGCCGCCGGTGAACAGCTCATCGATGGCAGCATCGATGTGGCTGTCGACTGCCGTGAAAAACGAATTGGAAAATTCGCGCTGATCGACCAACAAGCGACGCACCGACTTTTTCAGCGTCCCGGAAGCGCTGTCATCGGCGTCGATAGACTGAATCGCTTCGCGCGCAGCTTCGTGCAGCAGAGGATCGAAATGCACACGCACCGTCTTGCGCAACTCGCCGATCACGCGATGCACGGTCGTGCGACTGGCGCGTCCTGGGGTCGAAGTGGTGGTGGCGCTCACAGGTCAATAGGTCAACGGGCCGCGACGGCCGGGCCCGAGGGTCGAAAGATTAGCCGATTACTCGCCCATCGCGGCTGCGCTAATTGCCGCTGATTTGGCCGCATCTCGAGCTATTGGACCCGTGTCAGGACGGAGAAACGGCCCACCACGCCCGCCAGACGGCCAGTTTTTGCTCGAACGAACGGCCGGCATGGGCCGGACTTGAGGACGGCAGAACAGCCGTCCGGAAGCCGGCGGCGGCGAACTGCGCCGCAAATCGGCCCGCTGCCTGGCCGTTAAAAGCGACCGTGGTCAGCCGCGGCGCGAGACGATGCAGGCGAACGAACCGGTTGGCTGTTTGATTGCGAATCCCCGCATCGCCGCTGCCCTCGCGTTCGCAAGCGTCGAGCACGTCCCAAATACCAAGACGATGCGCGAGCACGCGCTGCAGCCGCCGGCGATACGGCATCTCGGCCAACGGCTCGCCCAGCAAGTCCGAAAGCAGACGCCAGAATTGGTTGCGCGGATGCGCGTAGTACTGACCCG
The DNA here is from genome assembly GCA_039931935.1 of Burkholderiaceae bacterium. Classification (GTDB taxonomy): domain Bacteria; phylum Pseudomonadota; class Gammaproteobacteria; order Burkholderiales; family Burkholderiaceae_F; genus JACCZX01. Next base: position 9,954 of record JBDTQZ010000001.1, read on the forward strand.
CAGCGAGCGATGCTTCCGACGGAAAGCTACCGAGGATCAAGCGCTCGACCTTCTGGTCGATCACTGGTGCAAACCCACGCAACGACGGTGCGGCCGACCTAGCTCCCGGCATTAGGGTCGGTTCACATTAAGACCCTAGCAGCATCGAATTCAGACGCTTGACGAATTCAGCCGGATTTTCCAGCTGACCGCCCTCTGCCAATACCGCTTGATCGAGCAGCAGCGCCGACCATTCGGCCAGTCGCTCGTCATCCGGTTTCAGCCGCTGTACTAACGGATGATTCGGATTGAGCTCGAGAATCGGCTTTGTTGGAGGTGCGTTCTGCCCGGCCGCTTTCAACAGCCGCTGCAAATGCTGGCTCATCGCATGTTCGTCGGCGACCACGCATGCGGGTGAATCCGTCAGCCGCAATGTGATTCGAACGTCCTTGACGCGATCGCCCAGCGACGCTTTGACCGCATCCACCAGTTCTTTGCTTTGCTCCACGACCTGACGCTGCTCTTCTTTCTCCTGCGCATCGGCCAGCTCACCTAGATCGAGATCGCCCTTTGCAACCGACACCAGCGGCTTGCCTTTAAACTCTGTCAGGAACGACAACATCCACTCGTCAACGCGGTCGGTCAGGATCAACACCTCGACTTCCTTGCGCCGAAAGATCTCGAGATGCGGGCTCGCCTTACCGGCAGCAAGGGAATCGGCCGTGACATAGTAGATCGAGGTTTGCTTGTCTTTGATGCGGCCGACGTATTCGGCCAGCGAGACAGTTGGCTCATCCGTGGTAGTCGACGCGAATCGCAACAGCTTGGCAATCCGTTCGCGGTTCGCCGCGTCTTCGCCGACGCCCTCCTTCAACACCTGGCCGAATTCGTTCCAGAATGTTGCGTATTTCTCCTTCTGATTTTCAGCCAGCTCTTCTAGCAGCCCCAGTACCCGCTTCGTCGAGCCCTCGCGAATCGCCTTTACATCGCGGCTTTGCTGCAGAATTTCGCGCGACACATTGAGCGGTAAATCGGACGAATCGATCACGCCCCGCACGAAGCGTAGATATGCGGGCAACAAATCGCCCGCATCCTCCATGATGAACACGCGTTTGACGTAAAGCTTCAAGCCATGCCGTTGCTCGCGGTCCCACAGATCGAACGGTGCGCGCTCCGGTAGGTACAGCAGCTGGATGTACTCGGTGCGACCTTCGACCCGGTTGTGCGTCCACGCCAGCGGATCGCTGAAGTCGTGCGATACGTGCTTGTAGAACTCGCGGTACTGCTCATCGGTGATGTCGGCTTTGGCGCGTGCCCATAGCGCACTCGCCTGATTGATCGTTTCAAGCTCGTCGGTCTGGCAATACTCGCTCTTGTCCTTGTCCCACACTTCCTTGCGGATACGAATCGGCAGCGAGATATGGTCTGAGTAATGCGTGATCACCGATCGCAACTTACCTGCCGATAGAAACTCGTCCTCCCCTTCGCGTAGATGCAGCGTGACATCGGTGCCCGACTCGGCACGTTCCGTGGCCTCGATCGTGAATTCGCCGCCGCCATTGCTTTCCCAGCGAATCGCGGTCGAAGCATTCTGGCCCGCGCGCCGCGATACGACCGTGACGCGGTCCGCCACGATAAAACTCGAGTAAAAACCGACGCCGAACTGACCAATTAATTGCGCATCCTTCTGCTGATCGCCGGACAGCTGAGCAAAAAACTCGCGCGTGCCGGACTTGGCGATCGTTCCCAGATGCTCGATCGCGTCGGTACGCGACATGCCAATGCCGTTGTCGGACACGGTGATCGTGCGTGCGGCCTTGTCGAAAGACACGGTGATGCCAAGCTCAGAGTGCCCCTCCAGCAATTGTGGCAGCGACATTGCCTCGAAGCGCAACCTATCGCAGGCGTCGGACGCATTGCTGATCAATTCGCGTAAGAAGATTTCCTTGTTGCTGTACAGCGAGTGAATCATCAGCTGTAGCAGCTGTTTGACTTCGGCCTGAAAGCCGAGGGTTTCTTTGCCAGTGGTGTCTTGTGCTTCCATGGTGGTTGCGAGTTACACGAAGGACACATTATCGCGCGGCGCAGCCGCGCTCAGCGACTGGCCCGCGGCACCTCAATGCCTGTCGCGCACGGCAGCTGTCCATTGCCACGCGAAACGAGCCGACGCTCGCGAATCGCACTGCGCAATAGGCTGTCCCAATCAGGGGTGGCATACGTTTGTGTCAGATGCTGCGACCGGCTTCAGCCAGCCAGGCTCGTGCCTGCTGCATCAATCAGCAATCTGCTGCAGCAGATACAGCCGCTGATAAATGCCACGTTCTATCGCCATTAGCTGAACGTGTGTGCCTTGTTCGGCTAAGCGGCCGTGATTCAGCACGAAGATTCGGTCGGCTGCACGGATCGTCGACAGCCGGTGCGCGATTGCGATGACGGTCGTCTTGCCGTGCAGCAGCGCCAGCGCGTGCGCGACCTGCCGCTCGGTATCGCTGTCGATACGCGAGGTTGCTTCGTCGAGAAACAGCACGCGCGGCGCACCGGCTAGCGCGCGGGCGACTGCGATCAATTGTTTTTGCCCGGAAGACAGCCGCGCACCGCCTTCATCCAGCGGCGTGTCATAACCTTGCTCCAGTGCGCTGATAAAGGCATGGGCATTGGCTGCGCGCGCCGCGGCTTCGATCTGTGCCTCTGGCAGATTCCGTCCCATGTCGATGTTCTCGCGCGCGCTCGCGGCCAGCAGGAACGGCTCTTGCGGAACCAGTCCGACGTCTGCTCGAAAGTGTTCATCACCGATCATGGCAAGCGGAATGCCATCGACCTCCAAGCGGCCAGCCTGCGGCGTGTAAAAGCGCAGCAATAGCGACAGCAATGTGGATTTGCCGCTGCCCGTGTGGCCAACGATGCCCACAAAACCGCCAGCCGGTACGTCGATATTGACGTCGTGCAGCACCGGCTGCTGCGGGTCATAACCGAAACTGACATCGATCAGCTGTACGTGGCCGCGGCTGACGCGCCGCTCGTGTGTCACCCTCTGCGACTTGCCCTCGTCGAGCAGCGTATTGACGCGAGACGCGGCGACCAACGCCTGTTGCAGCAACGAGAACTGCATCGTGATCGAGATCAGCGGCTCGACAACACGCGCGACGTAGGTGATAAATGCGTACAGCAACCCGATCTCGAGTGCACCGAAGGATTGGGTGCCGAACGCCGCGATGATCGCGACAATCAGCAAGATGCTCATCATGTCGAGCGCGGGGCGCAGCAGCCACGCATTCGCGCGTACCTCGCCAAGCCTAGCCTTGTAATGCTCGCGATTTGTATGCGCAAAACGCTTGGCAAAACGGCGTGCCGCGCCGGTCGCTTGCAGCACGCTCATGCCGGCGATGCTTTCGCCCATCTGCGCGTTGATGTCGCTGCGCAGCTCACGCGAGCGCATCACAGCATGCGCCGAGAGGCGCTGATAGCCGATTACGATAAGCACCGTCGCCGGAATGAGCGTCAGCACGATCAGCATCAGGCGCCAGTCGAGCCACGCCATCGCGACGACGGCTCCGAGCAGAACCGTGACCCCCTGCAACATCTCGAACAGCACCTGTACGTACAACTGTCTGATCTGCTCGGTATCGTTGGTGATACGGCTGACGAGCTGGCCGGTGATTGCCTTGTCGAAAAACGCCATCGGCAGGCGCAGCACGTGGTTGTAAACGCTCTCGCGCAGACGGCGTACCGAGCGCATCGCCACGCCGGCCAGTCGAACGAGTTGAAAGTAGCGCAGTGCGCTCGCGATGCAGCCGCTGATCACGATGCCGCCGATGAGTAGCGCGACCGGCAACCCTTCGAGACGGCCCGGCAGCAGGTACTCGTCGATGAACAGCTTGCCAAAAATCGGCCCGAGCGCCTCGAGCCCGCCTGCTGCCAGCAGCAGCGCACTGGCCAGCACGAGCTGCTTGCGATCCGGCCGCGCCGCGCGCCATAGCAGCGCGAACGCCTGGCGCCGCTCGTCGCGTCGTACCGGACGCAGCTCCGGCTGTTCGATCGATGCAGCAGCGGCGGCCGCCATTACCCGCTCTCGAGACTCGCTTCCAATTGCTGGTAGCGCCATTGCGCCGCGTACCAGCCGTTGATGTTCAGCAGCTGATCGTGCGAACCACGCTCTACAATCCGCCCTGCCTTGAGCACGACGATCATGTCGGCGTCGGCCACCGCTGATAGACGATGGCTGACGATGATTGCCGTGCGTCTGCGCTGCCCCTGCAGCTCGCCGCGCAGATGCGCAAGTATCTGCGTTTCGGTACCGGTGTCGACGGCCGATAACGCATCGTCGAGCAGCAGCAGCGGCTTTTCGGTCAATAGCGCGCGCGCAATCGCGACTCTTTGCCGCTGACCGCCGGAAAGTGTGATGCCGCGCTCCCCGACCATCGTTTCGTAGCCATGCGGGAAGCGCGCGATGTCATCGTGTAGGGCCGCGAGCTCCGCCGCTCGCTCGATTTCCGCGCGCGCCGCAGTGCTGCGCGCGAGCGCGATGTTTTCCGCCAGCGTTGCAGAAAACAAGAACGCTTCCTGTGGCACCCAACTGATCGCGCCGCGCAGCGCGTTGAGTTCGTATTCTTCAATCGCGTGACCACCCCACTCGAAGCGGCCTTGATCCGGCGCATAGTGACGCAGCAACAGCATCAGTAGCGTCGACTTGCCCGATCCGGTCGGACCGACGATTCCCAATGTTTGCCCTGCGTTCAACTCGAAAGAAATGTCGGCGACTGCCGGTGCCGCATCGGCCCGATAGCGAAACGTGACACTTTCAAACCGCAGCGCACCTGGCGCCAACTCGGCGACCATGCCGTCGTCTGCTACCGATAACGGCTCGGACAATGTCGGCTGCAGCCGATTCCATCCGGCCTTGCCGCGTTCGAGCAGCGATAACACCCAGCCCGCTGCAAACATCGGCCAGATCAACTGTGACAGATACATCGCGAAGCTGGTCAACCCGCCTACGGTCAGCTGCTGCTGCCATACGAGCCAACCGCCGACACCCAGCGTGAGCGCCGTGGCCGCAGTCAGCGTGAAGCCAACCGCTGGCTCGTAAGCGGCCTCCCATTTCAGCGCGCTGAAGTTGGCGGCGGCAGCGGCAGCCGCACGCTGTGCGAAGTCACGTGCCGCGTGCGTTTCGAGGCCTAACGCGCGCAACGTGCGCACGCCGGCAATCGTCTCCTGTACATGATCGTTCAAATTTGAAAAGCGATCGAGCGAATCACGCCACGCGGTGTGTACGCGTCTCGAAATAAACCAGAACGCGATTGCCATCAGCGGAAAAGGCAGCAGTGCGATCAACGCGAGTCGCCAATCGATGCCGAGTGCCATCATCGCGATCACCAGGATCAACGTGAGTGTCCCGTCGAACCCGGCGAGAAACGCCTCGCCCGCAGCCATCTCGATCGAATCCACGTCATTGGTGGCACGCGCCATCAAATCGCCGGTACGGCTGCGATTGAAAAACGGCGGGCCTTGGAGCGTTAGCCGGTCGTACAGGCGCGTACGAAGCTCGACACCGAGCTGATATGCGGCAGAAAACAGCTGCAGCCGCCAACCGACGCGCAGCAGGTAAATAATCGACCCCATGATCAACAGCGTCACCAGCTCGCGTATCAGGGCGGCACCCTGCAAAGTGCCAGCGACCAGGCCATCCACCGCCTGCCCGACGACGCGGGGGACCCACACCGTCAGAACCGCGATGCCGATCAGCATCAGCGCCGACGCGATGTAGGCGCGCCAGTGGCGTACGACAAACGCACCGATAAGCCGATACAGGGATTGAGACACGAGCTGCTGAATTTTCGCGGAGCGAGATTGCGAGAGGGTACCGTGCAATCGGTGCACGTCGGCCGTGCGTCGGTAACGTCAGCGACGCTGTGTTGAAGGCTTAGGCGGTCCTATAACACCGCGCGACCGATCGTCGCAATTGCGATGGTGATAAAGCCAAGTGCGAGGTTGATCAACACCATTTTGCGCACCGTGTCGAGATTCGCGGCGGCGGCCGCCCAATCGCTGGCCATCACCGCGCGGCGCATGCGTTTAAAGGGCGCAACCCGAATATGTAGGTAGAGCAACATCATCACCAGCCCCACGGCCAGCATCAGATGCACCGACAGATGCGCGTTCCTAAATCCACCGCCGATCCAGATCATCGCCAAGCCGCTGGCAAGCAGCACGACAATCGCAAGCGCGGCCCACGACATGAAGCGCCCCAGCGTCGACGAAAGAAACGTCAGGCGCACCGACGGTTCCTGCAGACGCGCCGCGGATGGCCGCACCGCGAAATGTAGAACGAACATCCCGCCGACCCAGACAACAACGCTGAGCACGTGCGCGAATAGCAGTGTGGTGTAGATGATTCTCATCGCTTCTTGCCCTAATGCAGTGTTGACCGTCAAGTCTCGGAGGTATCCGCCTTGCGCAGGCTAAATGGCGGCTTCAGTTTGGAGTCGACCAGCTTGCCCTTTCGCGCACGGTGACCACGCTGCGCTTCCAGCACCGCACCAAACAGATGTACTTCAACCGGTTTGTCCGCCTTGCCCCTGACAGCTGTGACGATCGCTCCGCTCTTCGCGATCGGCAGCGCCGCGAGCAGCTTTTCGCCGTCGTCCAGATCCATCAAGGTTACGCCGCGGCCCCCGCCCGAAAGCGATTTCAATTCAGCAGCGTCGAACACAAGCACGCGGCCCCGCTCGGACAGACACGCGATAAAGCGATCGTGTGCGGCATCGGCCGCGTGCGGGCGGAGCGGCTCGGCTCCCGCGTCGACGTTGATGAACTGTTTTCCGGCACGCTGCCGCGACAACATGTCTCCAAGCGTTGCCGCAAATCCGAAACCATTGCTCGTTGCCAGTAATAGCGGCAGCGATGATCCCCCCGCAATGTAGGCGACCAGCCGCGTCTCCGGAGCAAGATCAATCAACGAGGTCGCCGGTGCGCCGTCGCCCCGCGCTGACGGCAGTTGCGAAACAGGGATCATGTAAACGCGACCGTTGCTTCCTATCGCGATCAGCGAGTCGACGGTGCGGCATTCGAACGCACCATATAGCGCGTCTCCTGTCTTAAAAGTGAATTGCGCGGGGTCATGGTCGTGGCCGGTGCGCGCGCGCACGAACCCGTTTTCGGACACGATGACCGTGATCGGCTCATTGGTCACCTTCAATTCGACCGTGGCACGCTCGGCGGTCTCGATCAACGTACGCCGAGGATCTTTCTCGCCATACTTCTTGGCGTCGTCTTCAATCTCCTTGCCGACCAGTTCGCGCAGCGCGGCATCCGATCCAAGCAGCTTGCCAAGCGCCAACTGCTCCTTGCGCAACTCGGCGAGTTCCTCT
>JBDTQZ010000002.1:0-17011 GCA_039931935.1 Burkholderiaceae bacterium
GATGCAGAGATCGCCCCACAACGCAGCGCTGAGGCAGATTTGTGGGATGCGCTGTCTTTGGCGACGCGGCCTCGTCAGCGACTCGATCCCGCTGCAAGTGGGCCGCGCCATCGACCGGCGCCGTGAACTGGTAGCCGCGCCCGGGAATGGTGGTGATTGTCGCGGGGCCGAGCAGCTTGCGCAGCGTGACGACTTGTACTTGCAAGTTGTTGTCCTCGACAACCCGTCTTGGCCACGCTAACTGCATCAACTCGTTCTTCGGAACGGCGCGATCGCGCCGTTCGACCAACGCCCACAGAACATCGAAGGCACGCCCGCCAAGCTTGACCGCGACATTGTTTTCGAACAGCTGGCGCTGCGCCGGTTGCAAACGGAAGCGGCCGAAGCGCAGTTCGCGATGCGGTTCGAGAATCCCTCGATTCATCTTGTGCCCATGCCGGGAGTCGATGGTTGGCGGCGAGCTTAGTCCCCCGCCGCGGTTTTAAGAACTTTTAAGCCGCGTCCCAATGACCTTAGAGGTGCTTCAGCTCGACGATTCGCCTACGCCAACCGCGTCCAGCCACTCACCGCTAAACCGAAGGAAGCCATCATGATTACCAGCGAACCGCCAGTCACCGTCCAGGAAGTGTCGATGCAGGAGTGGGCGATGCTGGCCTTTCATGCCGCGCGGGCACCGCAGCGCGTTCGAGTGACGGTCAAGACAGCCGCAGCCGCCGATGACTTTGCGACCGGCAGCGCGGGAAGGGCGTTCTGGTTCTTGCTGGCGGTCGCCATGGTAGGCATGGCCTGGTGGCTGAGTTGAACCCTTGTCAGCGTCTCGGTGGACGACCGCCAGCCAGCGCTATAACGTTCTGGTAACGCCTGCGCGCAACGATCGCTGCATCGACGACATCGAGGGGTCGGTGTGGACCAGTTGCGGCAAGTCGTGCGTGAGGTGGGAGTAGCGCTGCGGCTGCAGAGCCTGCTGCGCTTTGCGGGGCTGCCCTTGGTCGAAACAACAATAAGAGCGGGCGCATTGGCACGGCTGCAGCTGCTGGCCGCGCCCGCGCTTGTGCGCCCGGACGCAACCTTAGTACCGCTCGAGCGCAAGGACGCAGCGCTGCTCGCACTGCTCGCGTTCGACGGCCCGACGTCACGTTCGCGCGTAGCAGCACTGCTATGGCCCGATGCCGATGCGGACAAGGCGCGCAACAGTCTGCGGCAGCGCCTGTTCCGGTTGCGCCGCGCGGCGGGTACTGAGTTGATCGAGCCTGAAGAGAGTCTGCGTCTTGCAGATGGCGTCGAACACAACCTCGGTTCACCTGCACGGCAGCTTGCCAACGATCCGACTGCCGCTGCTGGTGACCTGCTGGGGGCGTGTGTGTACGAGGATTGCCCGGAGCTCGAAGACTGGGTTCGCATCGCGCGCGAGCACTGGCGGGCGATGCGACGTGATGCGCTGGCCGAGCTAGCCGCCAAGTGCGAAACGGATGGACATCTTGCGCAGGCACTGGTCTACGCCGAGCGGTTACTCGCAGAAGATCCGGTGTCCGAACGGGCACATCGCCTCGCGATGCGGCTGCATTATCGGCGCGGCGATCGTGCCGCGGCGCTCGCGGCGTATGATCGCTGCCGTGCTGCACTTCAGCGTGAACTTGGCGCTGAACCCGATGCAGAAACGGTCACGCTTGCGCAGCTGATTTTGCGGGCTGACGAGCTGCCGGGATTGGCGCCAAAAGCGCGCAGGTCGGCCGCAATTCTTCGGCCTCCGCGCCTGGTTGGACGCGATGCCGAGTGGCTCGCTCTCGAGCGCGGTTGGGAAGCCGGCCTCCCAGTGCTGATCAGCGGTGACGCCGGCGTGGGCAAGAGCCGGCTGCTCGGTGATTTCGCTCAAGCTCGCTCGGTGCCGATGGTGGGTGGCCGCCCCGGCGACACCCGCGTGCCGTATGCGGTGCTGGCCCGCCTGCTGCGTGCAGCTCTGCGCACCGAAGGCGTGATCCGCCTGGATGACGGACTCGACGATTTTGTCAAAGTGGAACTCGCACGCGTGCTGCCTGAACTGGGCGCAGCACCGGTGGGCCCGCTGGTCGAAGCGCGCTTTCGATCAGCAGTGGTGCAGGCACTTTCCGCGCGGCAAGCGGCGGGACTGGTGGGCTTGGCAGTGGATGACCTTCACTTTGCCGACGAGGCGACGCTTGAGTTATTGCCGCAGCTCGTGATCCCCGACCTGCGCTGGATCGGCGCAGTGCGCGGCTCCGAATGCCCCGCGGCCATCACGGCGTGGCTACGTGACGAGGGTGGCCAGCGACTCGTCGAAGTCCCGCTCGTTCCACTGAGTGAGGGCGCCGTGCGCGAACTTTTGGAGTCGCTCGCGCTGCCCGGCATCGACGCCGCCGCGCTTGCCGGTGCGATCGCGCGCCATACCGGCGGCAATCCCTTCTTTGTGCTCGAGACGCTGAATGCTTTAGTCGAAGCAGGCGGCGCCGACTCCACGTCGAACCGGCTGCCGACGCCAACTTCAGTCGGCGCGCTTATCGAGCGGCGTTTGGCGCAACTATCCGCGCCCGCACTGAAGCTTGCGCGCGTTGCAGCGCTGGCCGGCGCTGATTTCGGCGCGGCATTGGCAGCCCATGTATTGCAGACACACCCGCTCGACCTGGCCGAAGCATGGAGCGAGCTCGAAATGGCGCAAGTCATTCGCGGCCAGGCGTTTGCGCATGACCTCATTTATGAGATCGCGCTGCGATCCGTGCCGAACCCAATCGCGCAACTGCTGCAGCGTGGCATCGCCGAGTATCTGGAGTCGCAAAGTGCGCCACCCGCGAGCCTGGCGCAACACTGGGCCGACGCCGGTGAGTGGAGCCGCGCGGCGCGCGCACATCTACTGGCTGCGGCCGAAGCGCGGCGTACGTCACGCCGTTTGTCTGAAGTCGAGCACTGCGAAGCTGCGTTTGCGTGCTTCGATCGCGCGGGTGAATCGGTGTCCGCGTTCGATGCACGCTGTGCCAGTATCGAAAGCCTAATCCTTGTGCGCGGCGTCGAGCGCGCCAACATCGTGATCGACGCATTGCTTGCTGAAGCTCACTCGGACGGCCAGCGCGCTACCGCGCTTACCGCACGCGCGACCGCAGCGCTGATGGCGGTCGATCACGTCACAGGAATCGCATCCGCGCGCGAAGCGTTCGCGCTGTCCGAGCGGCTCGACTCGCCGTGGCCGCGCTTCGAAGCGGCACGCTTGTGGGCGGTTGGCCTTGCCCAGGCAGACCGCAACGACGAGGCGCTGACGGTGATCGAACCTTTTGAAGCATTGGTTGAAGCCACAGGCACGCGCGAACAGCGCGGTCGCTTCTGGGCCGACTATGCCTATGTATTGAACTCAGCGCGCAAGCTGCGTCGTACCGCAGACGCGCTGGCGCGCGCGATCGACAATGCACGCGCGCTCGGCGACCTCGCTGAACTGGCAGAGCTGACGTCGAACCTCGCGACGGTGCAGGGCAACTTGGGCGATATCAGCCAGGCGCTCGAGCACGCGCTGCGGGCGCGCGCACTGCAATCGGAGATCGGTGACACCGGAGGACCTTGGCGCGGCGTCATCGAGCAGCACTGCGCACTCTACAGCGCCGAGGCCGGGCATTACGCCGAAGCGCTCGATACGATCGAAGCGGCGCTCGAGTGTTTCAGGGGCGACGGTCAGACGTTGTGGATTGCGGTGGCGAGCAACAATAAGGCGGCGATGTTGATCCACCTGGCGCAATATGGGCGCGCGAAAAAGGCACTCGAGTACGTTGCGCCGTCGGTCGGCCATGTTCGCGCGCGCGGCGCGATGCTCGCCGCTCGTATCGCGCGCCTTCTCGGTGCGTCCGCGAAGTCAGATTTGCGGCTGGCCGAAGAAGCGCTGGGCAGCGCAGGCGATCCGTACATGCGGTTGCTGGTCGAACTCGAACAGGCACTCGAGGTGGCGCCGAACGACGCGACCGCGCTCTGCAACCGAGTCCGCTCCGCGGCGGAGAAGATCGAGTATTTCGGTGTGGCATTGAAGGCCGGCTTGTTTTCGGTGCGCTTTCTTTTGAAAGACGGTGAGCTGAAGGGCGCCGCGGCACGCTGGACTGAATTGCAACCAGCGCTGGCATCCATACAGGCGGCCGACATGTATCTGCCCGACGTGTGGTCGATTGGCCATGATGTGCTTGCCGCCAACGGTGATACAACCGAAGCCGCCGCGCTGCTTGCGCGCGCCGTCGACTGGATCGAGCAGACAACGCTGCGCCACGTGCCACCCACTTATCGCGACAGCTTTCTCCATCGCAATCCGGTTAATCGACGGCTGCTGACCGCGGCAAGCCGCGCCGGAAGCGCGCCTGATTGAACTCAGTAACGGCCCGGTAACGGCCAGTTCGCTACGTTCCTTCCCGAGGCCGGGCTGCGGCCGGAAACGGGGAGAACACGATGGGCATGGCATTTACTTACAGGCCGGGAAGCATGGTGCTGTTCGCGCTGCTGACGGCTTTTGCTGGGTCGGCGTTTGCGGTGGATCGACAAATCGGGGTCGATGCAGCGTTGACCGCGAGTTATTCGCAGCTCACCGGAGGGCCGCCAAGTCCCTGGGCGGTGGGTCGCGGACTCAACGTCGGGTACTGGCAACGCTCATCGGGTGCTGCGCAAGGGGTTGGGTCGAACAACATCGCCACGATGGAATACCAGCTGCCCGAAGTGCAACCGACACGCATCCGGTCAGCGATCTTTCAGTTCAGCGGGCGCGCTGTGCAGTGCTCTGGCGATGAGCCGGTCGTGGTCGACGTCTTCGCGTATGCCGGCGATGGCAGGAGCGACGTCACTGATTCGACTGCGGGCACGCGTATAGCGACGCTGTCCGCCAATTGCAAGGACAACCCGGCGTTCAACAAGCCGATCGACGTCACCCACATCGTGCGTCAGCTGTCGGTACCGTCAGGCGTGCGACACGTCGGCTTCAACGTTCGCAAGGGCAACAACCGCCGCGGTCCGAGCTTCTTCGGTTTGTATCCTGGCAAGCTCAACATCGTTGTTGCGGATGAAGACGTCGCGGTTGCGCCGGGCCCAGTAGTAATAGGGGGGAGTACCTCCGGCGGTACGCCGTCCGCGGGCTCGCAAGTCGATGTGGGCCGGGTCATCGGTGGGTTATTCGGCGCTGCGGGCACGCTTTTGGGAGGTGGCGGCTCGAAACAGGCCGGCAACGAGGCCGCTGCGGTACTGAGCAATCCACCCATGACGTCGGCGGACTCGGGCGTTGCGTCGTCGTCGAGTGTTCCTGGCGCGCCTGCAACAACGGGCGGTGAAGTTGGTGGTGCTGCTGCGACCTCGACCGCAGGCGTGGCTGCCTCGCCGTCCTACGGTGCAGCCCCTGTCAACGTCGACATCGTCGGCATCAAGCTCGGCATGACGCTCGACGAGGTCAAGCGTGCGGTGCAGGCGCACTCGCCGGGGATGCGGATCGACGAACAGAGCGGAATCATTAACAACGCGCCCGCGACCGCTTATGTGTCTTGGATCATTGCCAAGAGTGGCAAGGGCGCGCCGGCTGGCTCGAGCGACGCTATCGGAGTTCACTTTCCGCCGTCGCCGAATGCGCACCGCGCACTTTTCGTCGAGCGCTTCACCGGATTTCCGACGGGTCAGCACCCGCTTGCCGACGCGATTAAGGAAGCGCTCGTGAAAAAGTTCGGTCCGCCGAGTTCGGTCCGAGAGAGCGCGGGCGATTACGGCCTGCTATGGACTTTTAATGCCGCCGGTGTGCAAATCATCGACAAGTCGACGCAGGCTCGCTGCGCAAAATTTCCGCCGACCGATCCGCCCGCTCGCGGTCAAAACATTCTGTTTAACGGCTACAAGAGCCAGGGCTGCGGCGTGACCGTTTACGCACGGATCGGGCGTGGCTCGCTGAACGGCCCTTTGAGCGATTACCTCAGCGTGTCGCTGATCGATGACTCTCAATTCGAAGAGATCAGGCAGGCAGCGGCGCGGTTTGCCAACCAGGCGACACGCGACACCGCGAGCAAAGTCGCAGTACCCAAGCTGTAAACCTAGTGCCGTTGAGATCCTGTTTCGAACTTTATTTCCAGGAGGTTGACATGTCCGCACCGTTTCCCGATGTTGCCGCACCGCGCAGCGCCCGCTCTGGTTCGCCGATGAAAGCGCTGTTGTTCTTCGATTCGATGATCACGCCGAAGATCATTACCTTCGTCTACTGGCTGCTGCTGCTCGCAGCCGTGATCGGCGGCCTCGGTTCGATGTTCGCATTTGGCCGCACGTCATTCACGAGTTTCGCGACCGGCCTGCTGATCATGGTCGGTGGCGCGCTCGCCGCGCGCATCTGGTGTGAGCTGCTGATCGTGCTGTTCAAGATCAACGAGAACACGCACACGATGGCGCACCGGCCATAGTGGGCGTACACAAATCAAGGAAAAACGTTATGAATCGATTGCTCTACAGACCCCTGCTCGTCGCCGCCTTCGGCGTCGCCGCGGCAACGGCGTCGGCGCAGGGAACGGCCGATGCCAACTCGCAGAAGATCTTCAACGGCTATGCACTGACCCAGCTCTCCGCGTCCGGGCTTCTTTTCAACCCGAAAGCGAAGGAGACGTACTACAAGGCGCTCGGTCCGTTGCGCAAGGAATCCTGGCTGGCGAAGCTCGACGGCCCGAGTTCGGAGGGCCAGGCCATGAAGATCGCCGGCGCGGATTACGTGATGCTCTACACCTGCAAGAACCACGACTGCTACGACAACAACGTCGTGTTGCTGTGGTCAGGGGTGCAGAACGTCGTGTACGGCATGGTGCACCAGCGCGGCAAGTCGACACTGATCGGCAATCCGCCGCCGGCGCTCGCGCCCGAGCTCGAGAAGCTGTGGAAGAAGCATTTCAGGTCGCAGCCGAAGTAGCGCCGGCTTTGCTCGTGCTGGGTCCTCCGGGAGTCGATCATGTTCACGCCGCAGGTTGAAATGTCTACTGAAGACCATTGCAATGCCAGCGCAATCGCAGGTCGCATGCGAATGCTGTGCCTCGTGCCGGTCGCCATCACAGCTGTCCTGCTGGCCGCGTGTGACTCGGGGCCGAGCGACTCGGACTTCGTGACCGCCTGCCTCAAGGAAGGCGAGCGCGGCGCCAACAAGGGCATGCGAAGGGAAATGGGCGTCAAGAACGGCGAGGATTTCTGCAAGTGCGGGGCAACCGCGGCCCGGGTGTCCCTCTCGTCGGATCTCCGGCGCGCGATGATCCTGAACATGCAGGGCAAGATGCAAGAGGCCAGCGCCATGACCTCCAAGATGAGCGATGCCGACAAGATGGCCGCCATGGAGAGCACGATGTCGATCTTCGGCAAATGCGCCGGGGTGCAGCGCTAGCTGGCCGCGCACAGGCGAAAGGGACACGAGATGAACGTGCGAATCGCGATGACCACTGCATGGCTCGCGGCATCACTTACGTGGAGCCTGCCGGCGCACGCGGTGACGCTCGGCGACATCGCGGCGGCGATGAGCGCATCGGCCGATGCGCCGCAGGCGACCAGCGACTGGTCCGTGCTTTCGAAGCTGAAGGGCTCGAAGTGGAAAGGCGCTGCGCCCGTCAAGGGCGGAAACACCTACTACTGGAATGGCACCGTGCCGATCGACGGCTGGGGCCTCGGTCAGCTCAGCTTGTCGGGAAGCCGATCGGAAGTGCTGACGGCATCGGTCGGCATGCCAAAGGACATCCAACTCGCCAAGGTCCCTGAGCTGCTGGCGGCGCAGTTCCCGGCCGACGCGAAGCGCGAGCTGGTGCGTGGCGCCTGTCCGGACGAGCGGCTCAGTGGCTCACGCATCTATCGCGTGACGCCGGCCGGGCGCAAGCCGCTGTATCTGCACATTC
Organism: Burkholderiaceae bacterium; assembly: GCA_039931935.1. Lineage (GTDB taxonomy): Bacteria > Pseudomonadota > Gammaproteobacteria > Burkholderiales > Burkholderiaceae_F > JACCZX01. Next base: position 7,860 of record JBDTQZ010000002.1, read on the forward strand.
AGTTTGCGGCGTCGGACCGCGGTGGATCGACATCGACGATCGAGATGGAACCTCAGCAGAACAAGGGATGGATCTGCTGAATGTTCGCGCGCTGAATCGACAAACAGGAGACTGAGATGCGTACCGTTCTGATTGCGATGGCACTGGCGGCGCTGCTGGCGCCCTGCGCGATGGCGCAGACGCCCGAACAAGACCGTCAGCGTGAGTACTACCGCGCGCAGGACCAGCAGCGCGAGGAGCAGCAGCGGCGGGCGCAGGAGGAGTATCAGCGGCAGTTGAAGGCGACCGAGGACGATAAGAGGAAGCGGCAGGATCTGGACGACGAGAGCCGGAAGAGGCAGACGGCAGAGGCACCCGGGAGACCGGCGCAGGCGGACGCCATGGGAAGTGCAGATATGAGGGCGCTGGGCCAAAAGCTGTTGCGTACACCGCCGCTGCCGGACGAGCGCAACATTTTGCTGGGCCGCTGGCGCCTCGAAGGCGGCGGCCCGCAGAGAGGTATGGCTGAATTTGGCCTCACTGGGAGGGGCGCTACCCCGGGGTTCGGCGAGATGAAGGAATTTCTGTCGAGTATTGAATCCGGAAAGTTGGCCTGCGACATGTCATTCGGGAGCGGCATTACTTTTGCGCCTATGACCTACTCGAGCGGTGGGGCCGCCGGCATGGCGGGAGGACCCATCGCCTACCGCAGCCGGAACAAGAACGTCATTGTGGCCATACCCGGCGACAGCCGCGCGAACCCGATGCCCTTCACCATCGCGGGCCCGAATCGCATTGTGTGGGCGGACACCTGCGCACTGGTGCGGGTCGGTGCGCCTGGTGCCAGTGCCGCGGCGAACGCAACGACTGCGTCGGACAACGCGCGCGCAGGGGCCGCAAACTCAACGGCGCCGCGGGCAGCAGGCGGACTTCCTCAAGTGGCCGCTGTTGCGCCTGCGCCGCTGCCGTCAACGCTGTCGCGCCCGTCACCGGAGGTCTGCCGCAACAATCTGCTCGACAAGCTCGGTGTCGTCGGCACCAACCAGGTGCGGGTGATGTCCGACGTGCGCTTCAAGGAGGCCGCCATCGAAGGCAAGGTGCCGAACACGAACAACCTGCGCATCGATCTGCGGGGCAGCGCCTGCGACGACCCGCGCATCAAGGCGACGCTCTACGACTTCGACGCCAACGAGATGCTGCAGTCGATCACCTAAGTCTGGGAACGCCCGCCCGGGCCGGCGCCAGCGCCAATCTTCAGCGAACGCGTGACGCAGCTGTCGCGCTTCCATTCGCTTCCGCCCGCGCAGTCACCGGGACGCCTGCAGGCAGACACGTCAATGGGCCGCTTGATTATCGAGGACCTTCCCGAGCGCAATTTGCTGCTGGAGGCGTACAAGGCCAAGAAGTAGTGGCGGTGCCGTCACAAATATTCCTAGGCGAAGATCAGCCATGCGCGCATGGATTGTTGGCCTGACTTTCTCCGCCCTGCAGGCGTCGGCGAGTGCGGTAACACTTGGTGAGTTCGCAGGCGCGCTTGCGGTACCGGTTGCTGGAAAGTATTCGGCCAACAACTGGAACGCGCTAAAGGCAGTAAAAGGTGTGACATGGCGCGACACGACGGTGAAGGAGGCGCCTAGCGCGTTTGCTCAAGCAGCATCCGTAGCGCTTAATGGTCACGGTCAGGCGACCGTGCTGGTCGTCGGCGCGCGTCAAATGATGTTCGATATCGAGGTGTCAATGCGCAGCTTGCTTGAGAAGAAAGGTCTCGCGCAGACGCTGAAAGCGCAGTTCTCTGCGGCCACGCTGATCGAACAGATGGGTGGTGACTGTCGAACCAAGACGGGATCTGGTAGCGCACGGTTGTATCGCGTAACACTGCCGGCCAAACGACCTTTGTTCATGCGGCTCGAGCTGGCCGGTGCAAGCAATGCCGCGCTCGCCGGGACGCTGTTCACGCTATCGGTGGATAACAAACCTCAGTGGGCGTGCTGAAAGGATAGCCCTGACAAGGAGGCTGCAATGTCTCGAAATCCTGAATGACGAGACCCACTTCCGCCCCAATGTAGACGGCGGCGCTTAGCATCACACCCTGGTGACGATCAGGCGCGCCTCATGAACGAATCCGACGAACGTTTTGCACGGACACTGCATCACGCAACTAAATCCACCGACATAGCTCACGCTTTCTCACCGCCGATCGTCAACACGTCGGTTTATCGATTGGCCGCCGATCCGGTCGGCGCATATCAATATGCGCGCTGGGCGAATCCCACCTGGACCGCGCTCGAGGAGGCGCTCGCCATTCTCGAAGACGCCGAAACAGTCGCCTTCCCGTCCGGCATGGCCGCCATTGCCTCGGTGTTCTACAGCAGCCTGAGATCCGGCGACCGCGTGCTGCTTCCGTCTGACGGTTACTACACCGTGCGCTTGTTCGCCGAGAAGTATCTGCTGCCGATGGGCGTAGTCGTCGATTCGTGTGCGACGGCAGAGGTCGAAGCACATGCTCTTGACGGTTACAAGCTGGTGTGGATCGAAACACCTTCGAATCCAGGCCTCGATCTGGCTGACATCGCCGTCGTCGTTCGAAATGCGAAAGCGGCTGGCGCCACCGTCGCAGTCGATAACACCACAATGACGCCCCTTGGGCAGCGCCCGCTTGACCTCGGCGCCGATGTGGTCGTCTCAGCCGACACGAAGGCGCTCAATGGCCATTCCGATGTGCTGTTTGGCCACGTCAGTTCGCGTAATGCGTCGGTGATCAGCGATGTGCGCGATTGGCGCAAGATCGCGGGCGCGGTGCCGGGGCCGCATGAAGCGTGGCTGGTCCACCGTGGGCTTGAAACGCTCGAAGTTCGTTATTCGCGGATGCGCTTCAATGCGCTCGTGCTGGCTGAGCTTTTCGCGCGGCATCCGAAGGTCGTCGCGGTTCGCTATCCGGGCCTCGCGTCGCATCCGGCACATCGCCTGTCGAAAACGCAGATGACAGGCGGAGGCAGTCTGATCGCATTGACACTCGCCGATCAGGCGGCCGCTGAACGTTTCATCCAAAACTGCGCACTGATGCGCGAATCGACCAGTTTCGGCGGCGTTCATACGTGCGCCGAGCGCCGCGCGCGTTGGGGCGACGCGGTGCCTGATGGGTTCGTACGTGTTTCCGTCGGGTGCGAGCCCAGCGACGTATTGGTCGATGAGGTCGAGCGCGCGCTGGATGCCGTGTAGAACTTAATAGCCCAGCACATCCCGGTGTAACTAGAGGCGGCGAAACCAGGATTGTGTAAGTGTCGAAGTTTTTTACGCTGGCAGCGTGTTCAGGTCGGTATGGCAACCAAGAGTTTCGATGATTCAAACAGTTGCGCTTCTTGGTACGGTATATGCGTAACGCCACGTCTTAGCGCACGCGGCAGCATAGGTAAGCGTCGCTTCTGAGGAGAGGTCATGAAATTTCCAAGTGGTTCTTTGGTCGCTGCGTCCGTCCTTTTATTGAGCTTTACCGTCAATGCCGCCCCGATTTACTCCGATGGTCAGTCGACGTCCCTGGCATCGTGTCCGACCTGCGTGGTAGGGACCCACTTGCCGGCAGGGGCTACCGGATCAGTCCCGGGCGTTGGCGGAAGCGGTATCAACGCGCCGGCCGGATCAGCGCTGGATGGACAGCGAACCTACATTTACGACTTGGGGTACCCCGGGTTCTCTGCGGGTGACTCGATCGCGAGAGGGTCTACCGGTTTCGCAATGTTGGTCTGGGACATGGGCATGGCAATGAACACGATGCGCCTTTACACGCATCAGGACCATTACAACGGCGGCCCGATCACCACCGACTTCGTTGCGCAAGATGTTATGGAGTACAGCGTATGGGGCAGCAACGACAATATCAACTTCGCTCTGCTTTCCGATGTTACAGACTTCGACATCACCGGCGGCGGCGTAGGTAAACCAACCTACACGTTTGAGGGAACCGAGCCCAGCTTCATCTATCGCGGTGGTAGCCCTGAATTCGGCGCCTTGAATGCCTACACGCGCGACTACACGTTTGGAGACGACTACCGCTACTACGGTGTCAGGGCCAGTTTGATCTCTGTGCGCGCTAGCGATGCCGACCCGGAAATAGACGCGGTTGTAGGCAATCCCGGCGCGATAAACATCGTTCCGGAGCCTGGCTCACTTGCTCTGCTCGGCCTTGGCTTGATTGCACTCGCTTTCTCGCGCCGGCGCCTTCGCTAGAGACGTCGCCTCTTTGTTTTGAAACGGCGCCCTCAGGCGCCGTTTTCACGTTAGTCGGCTCTGATCAGCCTAACGACACGAGTGCTATCGCCCGTTGCCGCGGCCTCAACATCGAAACCAACGTCACCCAATGGGTCCGGCGTTCCGCTGGCTCGAAGATTGGCGAATGCATGCAGCGAAGAATCGAGCAGGTGCGAAGGGACGACTCGGCCAAGCGCGCCGAATGCTGTCTGCACTCGTCCCGGGTAGCGCTTTTCCCAGTCGGCCAGCATGCGCTTTACTTCCTGCCGCTTCAGGTTGTCCTGAGAGCCGCACAGGTTGCACGGAATGATCGGGAATCGCTTGTACTCGGCATAACGCGCTAGGTCGGACTCCTCGACATACGCGAGCGGCCGGATCACGATGTGCTTGCCGTCGTCGGACATCAGCTTCGGCGGCATTGCCTTCAACGTTCCGCCGTAAAAAAGATTGAGGAAGAAGGTGCCAAGGATGTCATCGCGATGATGGCCGAGCGCGATCTTTGTCGCGCCCAATTCGCCGGCCACACGGTATAGAACGCCGCGGCGCAGACGCGAACACAACGAACACATCGTCTTGCCGTCAGCGATGACACGCTTGACGATCGAGTAGGTGTCCCGCGCTTCGATATGAAACGGAACGCCTTTGCGTCGCAAGTACTCGGGCAGAACTTCTTCCGGAAATCCGGGCTGCTTCTGATCGAGGTTGACGGCCACGAGGTCGAAGTCGATCGGCGCGCGCTCGCGCAACAGCAGCAGCACGTCCAGCAGGCTGTAGCTGTCCTTGCCTCCCGACAAACACACCATCACCTTGTCACCGGCCTCGATCATGTTGAACTGCGCGATCGCCTGGCCGGTCAGCCGCAGCAGGCGCTTCTCGAGCTTGTTGTTCTCGAACGCAACTTTTCTCAGCGGCGCGTTCATGCGTCGTCCTTGAATCGCATGATCTCTATGCCGACTGCATCGACGTCGTCGTAAACGTCGGACTTCTCGCTCGATACGCGCACCGCGCGCACGGCGGGATGCGCAAGCAAGGCACGCGCAATGTCGTCGATCAGCGTCTCCTGCAAATTGATGTGCCCTTGATCGACACGGTGGCTGATCGCCAGTCGAATGAAATCGTAGTCGACCACTTCATGAATTCGGTCATGGCGCGGAGTCGAAAGTGCCAGTGGGACGAATACGTCGACGTTTATCGCTATGCGCTGCGCGCCATTTTTCTCGTGCGCGTGAACGCCGATATTTGCGTCCAGGACGTAGTTGCGCAGAAAGATCCTGCGGCAGTCCGCGAGGCGAGGATCCAGCAACAGCGCGCTCATTGGTCGGCTTGCGCTTCGGTCAAGAACATCACGTCGCGCGAGTTGGGCACCAAGTGTTGGCCGCCGTCGACCAGCAACACGGTGCCGGTTACCGCCTCTGCATTTGCCAGGTACACGGCCGCGTGCGCAACATCGTCCGGTGTGCTCGAGCGATTCAGCGGCGTGCGGCGATGCGCCTCTGCGAATCCGGTGTCGCTCTGCAAATTGGACGCCAGCGTAATGCCCGGCGCAATACCGACGACTCTTACCTTTGGCGCCAGGGCGATCGCCAGCAGCTTCGTCGCTTCCTTCAAAGCGGCTTTGGAAAGGGTGTAGGAAAAAAAGTCCGGGTTCGGGTTCTCGAGCTTTTGATCGAGCAAATTGATCACGACGCCGCGCGCGTCGTGCTGCAGGTGTTCGTGCAACGATCGCGCCAGCATGATTGGCGCGGCCGCATTCGTTCGCATCGCTCGCAACAGGTGTTCAGAGCTGAATCGCGCAACGTTGTCGTATTCGAAAAGCGACGCGTTGTTGACGACGCAAGTGACCGGCGCGAGCTCGTTGGCGCACTCGGCAAGCAGGCTCATTACGCCGGGCTCGACCGCGAGATCGCGATTGACCGCTATGGCGCGGCGGCCCAGCGCTTCGATCTGCGCCACAGTGGCCAACGCGTCGGCGCGCGAAGTCGCGTAGTGGACCGCAACGTCCCATCCATCGCGCGCGAGTGCGAGTGCAATCTCGCGGCCGATGCCGCGCGCGCCGCCGGTGACGAGCGCGGTCCGATTAGATGGTTCAGGCATAGGGGAGATCGGCGATAAAAACCGGTGGCAAGACTCGCGAGAGTTTAACGGCAGTACGATTGTTCGATGACTCCGCGATATTCGTCGATGCCATTGCCGAGCGCGGCCGCGATCGAACACAGCGAGCGTGTCGCATCGCTTATCTCTGGCGAGATCGAGCGGGCAGGCGGCTGGATTCCGTTCGATCGCTATATGCAGTTGGCGCTGTATGCGCCGCGGCTCGGTTATTACACGGCAGGTGCGCGCAAGTTCGGAGACTCGGCGTCGGGCGGAGACTTTGTGACAGCGCCGGAAATTTCGCCGCTTTTTGCGCAGGCGCTGGCGCAGCAGGTCGCGCAACTGTTCGAACACGTACCCGCGCGCATCGTAGAGTTTGGCGCGGGCTCTGGAGTACTGGCGCGCGATCTGATGGCGGAGCTCGCTAGGAAGAAAGTCGCACTCGAAAGCTATTCGATCGTCGAGGTGTCGTCCGATCTAACGGATCGGCAGCAAGCGCGGCTGCATGGGTCGCCGGTCCACTGGGTTAGCGCGCCGCCGGACGCTTTTGAAGGCGTCATGCTGGCCAATGAAGTGCTCGATGTGATGCCGGTGAAACTATTCGTGAAGCGCGGCAACATAACGTTCGAGCGCGGCGTGGTGAACCGCACCGGCGGCAGCTTCGCTTTCGATGAGCGTCGCGCAGACGAAGATCTCACCGCAGCGGTGGCCGCAATCGAATTCGAACAGGGCATGTTCCCTGACGGCTATGCATCCGAAGTCAATCTGACTGCCGAAGGCTGGATGCGGTCAAGCGCGCAATGGCTTGCGCGCGGCGCGCTGCTGGTGATCGACTACGGTTTTCCGCAGCGCGAGTACTACCACCCGCAGCGCCTGATGGGCACCGTCATGTGCCACTTTCGGCATCACGCACACAGTGATCCGCTGTGGATGGCGGGCTTGAACGACGTCACGGCTCACGTTGATTTCTCGGCGATGGCGGCGGCCGCGCATGACTCAGGTCTCGAGGTACTGGGGTACACGTCGCAAGCGCATTTTCTATTGAATTGCGGCGTGCTCGATCAGCTGCAGAAGCAGCACACGGCTCAAAACTCCGCAGCACTTCACCGGCTGGTGTCGGAAGCTGAAATGGGTGAGTTGGTGAAAGTTTTAATGGTGGGACGCGGCGTACAAGGACCGCTGATCGGATTTACGTGCGGTGGCCGTTTGCACTCGCTTTAGCGGTCTACTCAGCTGACGCTGCGTAAACTGCCGACAATGAAATGGTTGCTGACGACCTTCATTGCGCTGCTGGTGTTGACCGCACTGCAGCCGTGGCTGAGCCGTCTTGGCATCGGTCGGCTGCCCGGTGATATGCGCTTCAAGCGCAACGGGCGCGAGTACGTGCTGCCGTTTACCAGCACGATCGTTCTATCAGTTCTATTGATGCTACTTACGCAGCTGATCTAGGGTCGGTGGACCGCGCAGCTCGCCGCCGACGGCAACGATCCGAGCCTGCCTGACCGCGCGCTGAATCTGGCTCGGATCATTGCGGTGCAAGCTTGCCAGTGTGCCTGCGTCGATCTCACTGGCGACTCGTAGTGCCCTCCGAAAACGCTCGGCGGAGATATCGGCCGCCGCTTCAAACGCCTGTAAGAGCCATTCGAAGCGCTCGGGGCGGCGGAATGCGTCACTGCGTTCGAGCACTTCGACGATCGTTGCCGAAGTCTCCGCGTTCTTCAACGGCTCGCGTAGCTCGACCAGTAACCGCGCCAGCTGCGCTGCGTCCTGCTGAATTCTCAGCTTGCCCAGAAAGTCGGACACTGCGCGCGACGATCGGCACGCGCCGGCCAGAATTGCGAAGCGCGACGGCAATACGAGCTGGCGTTGTGCTGCGCGGTCAAGCGCGGCACTCGTCGGACCCAGGTCTTCTAGTTCGGCAAACAATCGATCGATCAGGCCGCACGAGACGAGCACATTCAACATGCGTGACGGCTTCGCTTCCATCAGTCCGCGCGAAATCTCCTGCATCACGCGTTCCGGAACCAACGCATCGGCTTCGCCATTGCGCACCATTTCGCGCATTAGCGCGGCGGTCTCTGGTGCGACCTTGAAGTTTGGAAAGCGCGCGGAGAAGCGCGCGACGCGCAGTATGCGAACCGGATCTTCAATAAATGCGGGACTGACGTGCCTCAAAATGCGGGCGTCAAGATCGCGTTTGCCTTGATACGGATCGATCAGCGTGCCGGAATCATCGAGCGCCATTGCGTTGATCGTCAGATCGCGCCGCGCTAAATCCTGTTCGAGGGTTACGTCGGGCGCAGCGTGCGCAACAAACCCTTTGTAACCCGGCGCGGTCTTGCGTTCGGTGCGCGCCAGCGCGTACTCCTCCTGCGTTTCCGGATGCAGAAACACCGGAAAGTCCTTGCCGACCGGCCGGTAACCGAGCGCCGTCATTTCCTCGGGTGTTGAGCCGACGACGACCCAATCGCGATCGGTTTCCAACGCGGCGTCCAGGTCGCCCAAGTGACGGCGCGTATTGCCTAGCATCTGATCGCGTACGAAGCCGCCAACTCGATACGCTTTCACGGTCTACCTAGGTTTCTAGCGTTTCAGGTTCCGCTTTGGCCGCTGCGATCCACTGCTGCATGGCCGGCAGCGCCAATACGTTTTCCGAATATGCCTCAAGCAGCGGAGACATTTTGACGCCGTACGTCGCGAAACGCGTCGCGACCGGCGCGTAAAACGCATCCGCGATCGAAAAACTTCCAAACAGCATCGGCCCGCCTTCCGCTAGGCATTCGTTCCACATAGAGTGAATGCGCGCGACATCGGCCGCCACGTCACTGCGTTGAAGG
>JBDTQZ010000003.1:0-16918 GCA_039931935.1 Burkholderiaceae bacterium
ATCACGCTGCACTCCAAGTCTCTCATTTTTGAGATCGAGTTCGACGACGGCCGAAACTTCAAGCTGCCGTTCGAGTTCATGCGTGTGCACTCGCCATCCGCAGAAGTGCGCGGCCACGGCCCGGGCCAAGGGACGCTGCAGGCAGGAAAGCGCGACGTCACGATCACCGAATTGCATCCGATCGGCCACTATGCAGTGCAGCCGCTTTTTTCGGACGGGCATTCCAGCGGGATTTATTCGTGGGAGTACTTGTATGAGATCGGTGCCAATCAGAACCGTTTGTGGGAAGAGTACCTAGATCAACTCAAAGCGGCGGGCGCCGGCCGCGATTCGGCGCTAACGCCGGAGGCGCCCGCTGCTTCGGGTTGCGGTCATCATGGATAAGCGTTCTACGACGCACTTTGGCTTCAGCGAGATGGACGAGTCGGAAAAGTCACGGCGCGTGGCCGGCGTCTTTGATTCGGTCGCATCAAAGTACGACGTGATGAACGACGTAATGTCGGCCGGACTGCATCGCCTATGGAAAGCGTTCGCCGTACGCGAAGCGAATGTGCGCGCCGGAATGAAAGTGCTCGACGTCGCGGGTGGAACAGGCGATCTAGCGAGCGCGTTCGCTGAGCACACCGGCGCAACGGGCGAGGTGTGGTTAACCGATATCAACGCGTCGATGCTGGCGGAAGGCCGTGACCGCTTACTCGATCGTGGGCAGATGATTCCGATGGCGCAATGCGATGCCGAGCGTTTGCCGTTTGCTTCCAGCTACTTTGACGTCGCATCGGTCGCCTTCGGGCTGCGCAATATGACGCACAAAGACGCGGCATTGGCAGAGATGCAGCGCGTGCTAAAACCCGGCGGCCGACTCCTCGTGCTCGAATTTTCACGTGTTTGGCAGCCAATCGCCCCCATATACGACGCGTATTCGTTCAACGTACTGCCGTGGCTGGGCGAAAAGATTGCTAACGATGCCGAAAGTTACCGCTATCTCGCGGAGTCGGTGCGCGTGCATCCGCCGCAAGACGAATTGGCCAAAATGATGGAACATGCCGGGTTCGATAGCGTCCAATGGTTCAATCTCACCGCCGGTGTATGCGCACTGCACGTCGGCACGAAGTATTAGAGCGGTAGTGGAGGTCATATGAAACAACTATTCACGGGCAACGCACTGGCTGCATTGATGATCGGCATTGTCGCCGCGACGTTTACGGTTGATGCGGACGCACAGCGCCGCTTTGGTGGAGGAAAGAACCTTGGCCGACAATCGGCGCCGGTGCAGCAAAGGCAGGCCACGCCGCCGCAACAGCAAACACCGCAGGCAGGCAATCAACAACAGACCCCTGCGGCAGCCGCAGCAGCACGTCCGGGCGCCGCAACCGGGGTGCCGCGCAGCCCGTGGCGTGGCGCATTGATGGGACTCGCCGCCGGTTTGGGCATTGCTGCGTTGGCGTCTTATCTAGGGTTCGGCGAAGCGCTCACGATGTTCCTGACGGTATTGCTGATCGGCATGGTGCTGTTGATGATTGCAGGCTTCGTGATTCGCCGTGTGCGCGGTGGTACACCACAGCCGGCATACGGAAGCGGTGCAGGTCGCGTCGCTCCCGCTCCGAGCGCGAGTTCACCTGGCACCTATAAGCATGTTGGCTATGAGAGTGGACCGCCTGCGCGCAGCCCGGAGGCTCTTTTCGCTGCCGGCGCACGTCCCGGTTCGGCAATGGATCAATTCGCGCGCGGTCATGCGTCGGCGGGCAGCGCGCCGTGGGGAATCCCGGCGGGTTTTGACAGCGCGGCCTTTCTGACTGCTGCCAAAGCGAACTACGTCAAGCTACAACAGGCGTGGGATAGCGGAGACCTGGCAGAGCTATCCGAGTTCACGAGCAACGATATGTTTATCACGCTGACGCACGAGTTGCGCGCACGGGGTGGAAACTCGACAACCGACGTCGTGACGCTCGATGCCGATTTACTGGGCATCGAATCAACCGCCGATGAACACATCGCGAGCGTTAAGTTCGACGGCACGCTAAAGGTTGATGGTGAGGTCGAACGCGTCTCCGAGGTGTGGAATCTGGCCAAGCCAGTGCGCGGCGGCGGTTGGGTACTCGCAGGCATACAACAGCTTGCGTAACGCATGCTGCGGGAATTTGGAGGGCGCTGCGGCGCCCTCTTTCACTTCGGCCACTAATGATCGACCAGCTAGCGAACTCTGCTGCAATCGCGCTGCTTAACCGCACGTTGGCACACGAGCAGTGGGCGCGCGACAAGCTGGCACCGTTCACGGGGCGGAGCGCCCGCTTCGACGCGGCACCATTCGCGTTGACATTGCAGGTCACCGATGAGGGCACGTTCGCCGTGGCTGACAAAGGCGAGCCGGCGGTGACCATAGGAGTGGCGCTTTCTTCGTTGCCGCTTGCGATGCTGGACCCGCAAGCAGCAATGAAGGACGTGCGGCTCAGCGGTGATGCCGAGTTTGCACAAGCCCTCGCATTCGTGCTGCAGAACCTGCGGCCGGAACCGGAAGAAGAGCTGTCGCGCTTTATCGGCGACGCGGCTGCGCAACGCTTGGTTAGCTTCATGCGCGCAAGCGCGTCCCAGTGGAAGCAAATAGCCGAGAACATGCTCGACAACACTGCGCACTACGTCGTGACCGAGAATCCGATGGTGGTCGGCCGCGACGACCTTGAAAACTTCAACCAGGACGTCAATCATCTACGCGACGCGGTGGCGCGGATTGAAAAGCGAATCGATCTGTTGGCGCGTGCGTAGCGCCATGCCGTAGTCAGCCGTCGTACACCCTACAATCGCCGGCCATGCGGCTCCTGCGCCTTATTCGCATCCTGGCGGTCGTCTGGCGCTACCGCCTTGATGAAATCGTCGTAACAAGCCTAAAAAATCGAGCGCTGGTGCGGCTGGTCGATTGGACCACCTTTGGCGCACCACGAGAGCCCCGTGCGGTTCGACTGCGGCGCGCTCTCGAAGATCTCGGGCCGATTTTCGTCAAGTTCGGGCAGGTCCTATCGACGCGGCGCGATCTGTTACCGCCCGACATGGCCGACGAGCTCGCGCGGCTGCAGGACCGTGTGCCGCCTTTTGCGTCCGAGATTGCGGTGCGCGAGATCGAGCGTGGGTTCCGTCGACCGATCGATGCGGTGTTTTCGTCGTTCGACCGCGAGCCCGTAGCGTCCGCGTCGATCGCACAGGTGCATTTCGCGGTGCTGAAAGAAGGGACGCACGCTGGCACGGAAGTGGCCGTCAAGGTGTTGCGGCCGAACATGCTGCAGGCGATCGAGAAGGACTTGTCGCTGCTCGATACCGCTGCGCGCCTGGTCGAGCGGCTGTGGCGTGACGGCAAGCGCCTGCGGCCACGCGCGGTGGTTAGGGAATTCGACCGCTATCTGCACGACGAGCTTGACTTGATGCGAGAGGCGGCGAACGCATCGCAACTTCGACGCAACTTTGCAGGCTCGCCGCTCTTCGTCGTGCCGGAGATGTACTTCGACTACTGCAGCGACAACGTACTGGTCATGCAGCGCATGACGGGAATTCCTATCAGTCGCATGGATCGGTTGCTGGAAGCGGGTATCGACATCCAGAAGCTGTCGCGCGACGGCGTCACGATCTTTTTCACGCAGGTCTTCGACCATGCGTTCTTCCACGCCGACATGCACCCCGGCAACATTCTGGTCGGCACCGAAGGCGACGATTTCAACAAGTACATAGGCCTCGACTTCGGCATCGTCGGCACGTTAAGCGAGAGCGACAAGAATTATTTGGCACAGAACTTTCTCGCGTTTTTTCAGCACGACTACAAGCGTGTCGCCGAGCTGCATATCGAATCGGGCTGGGTGCCCGAAGACACCCGCGTCGATGAACTGGAAAACGCGGTGCGCGCCTGTTGCGAACCTGTATTCGACAAGCCGCTGAAGGACATTTCGCTGGGTCAGGTGCTATTGCGTCTATTTCAGGCGTCGCAGCGTTTTAACGTCGAAGTGCAGCCGCAACTGGTGCTGCTGCAGAAAACATTGCTCAACATCGAAGGCCTCGGCCGCCAGCTTGATCCCGAGCTCGATTTATGGAAAACCGCCAAGCCGTTTCTCGAGCGGTGGATGGAAGATCAGGTCGGTTGGCGCGGCATGGAAGCACGACTCAAGCGCGAGGCGATGCAATGGACTTATCTACTGCCGCAGCTGCCGCGACTGATGCACACAGCGTTGACGCGTCATCACGATGACAACCGACTGATCGACGAAGTGCGCATGCTGCGTCGTGAGCAGCGGTTGACCAACATCTGGTACGCAGCGGCGACCGCCTTGTTGGCGGTGGTCGTTGCGCTGGCAGGCTGGACAATCTGGCGTGCCTGATTGCCCGTTTTGGTAGCGTGCCCCGCAGGTATTAGGGCATGCGCGGCATTGACCGGGCTCGCATCCTCGCTATTGTTGGTTCGTCACCCCAGTGATCGAAATATGAACGCACCCGCTGCTTTGATTCGGCTGACGCCTGCTCTGGTGCTTGCGCTTGTGCTGGCGGCGTGCGGTGGCGGTGGCGATTCGAACACCCCTGCACCTGCCCCTGTCCCGCCGGCCGTTGCGCCCACCCCCACGTGCAACGGGAGCGGCACTTTCTCAGTCGTGGCAGATGCGAGCGTCGTGGCCGGCAAGGCCGCCGGTGCCGTGCTCGCGGGTTGCACTGGCGCAGTGAGCAACGTGCAGTGGACGCAAACCGCTGGCCCGGCGGTTACGTTGATTTCGAGCAAATCGCAGGCGATCAGCTTTGAGCCGCAAAGCGCCGGCACTTACAGTTTCTCGGTGACTTTTCTCGATGCAACGGGCGTGCAACAAAGCGGCAGTGTTAGCGTTAATGCGGTGGCTCCTTCGGCGGCGGTTGCGGTGCTGGTGCGCGTCGATCATGCTGTGCGCGAAGGTGGCAATGTGTCGCTGCGCGCGTGGCCGGCACTGGCCGCCGGCGAAACCAACACGTGGACGCAGACGGCGGGGCCGCAGGTTGCGCTCGACGCCAGTGATCCGAACCGTGCGTTGTTCGTTGCGCCTCAGGTGCCGTGGGACACTGCGTTGACTTTTCGCGTAACGCGCCGTACAGCGAGCGGCACCACGGATACCGACGACGTGTTCGTATTGATCGAAAACTACGCGCAGGCGCCACCGGATCCCAGCGGCAGCTTGCCGTTCGTATTCAGCGACCTGCACGTATCACGCACCTATCCGTATCGAGCCGGAGGTCCGTTCGCCGGTGCGCTCGTTCGCTGCACCTACGAAGCCAATTTGCAATACACCGGTGCCACGACCAATTTGTGCCCGTTATCAACACTACCGTTTCTGGATCAAACAACGGCAGGTGCGGTCCCGACGGTCGACCAGATCATGGATCGCGTGGTCGTGTCTCACGACTGGATGGGCGAAGCATTCGAGCAGCTGCTGCGGACGCAGGCATCGCAGGACATTCTGCGGCTGTTCAACGGCGTTACCGCGATCGTGATCGGCGCTCAAGTGCGGCCAAGCTTCTACTACGCGTTGACCGGCGCGATCTATCTGGACGCTGACAATTTCTGGCTGACCGCCGCGCAGCGCGACGTGATCAACGAAGCGCCGGACTTTCGCTCCGATTTCGATCGCGACCTGATGTACTCCGGTGTCTGGCGCTACACACAGAACAATCAAAATATTTTTCTACCGTTTCCTGCGACGTCGAGAATATCGCGCGACATTTCCTATCTGCTCGCCGAAGCGGGATGGCTGCTCTATCACGAGCTCGCGCACGCATCAGACTTCTTGCCGCCTTCAGCCCGAGCGTCGCTGAACAGTTCGTTGTCAGCCTGGGACAACATGTCACCGCGCTATCAGGCTCAGCAACTGCCGTCGGACCAGGTATCGGCAAGTTTTCCGCTGCAATCGACCCAACTGGCAGGCCTGGCGCAGGTGAAATTCTTCGGTGCCGGTGCCGATGCGACGCAGCGCGGATATACGCCGAACGACGTGGCAAGTTTTTTCGCGACCGACCGTGCGACCGACGAATACAACTACTCGACCACGCGTGAAGACCTTGCGATGACGTTCGAGGAGTTCATGATGGTGCGCAATCACATGTGGCGCCGTGACGTGGCGATCACCGACAAGATCGGACCCGCTACAACGAGCTCGAATTTGATCGTTCGCTTCGGGCAGCGTGGACGCATCGGGGACGCGGCGATCAAACCGCGCGCGCAGCTGGCGGTGCAGGAGCTGGCGCCCTGGGTGTTGCAGGCTGATCCGAATGCGGTTACGAGTCTGCCGGCGCCGATCGCGATGCGCGCCGGAGACTCCTGGGCGAGCAATTTGATCGTTCCCGCGCCGCCTGGCGGAATGTTAGCGCCGCTGGCGCTTCGCACGCCGCTCGACGTTGCCTCCGACCGTGCTTTGCTGGCACGCGCAGTCATCGGACCTCACGGTCATGGCCACTGGACACCCAATGAACGTTGGCTGAAACGAACCGGTACTAGCCGATGAGCGCATGCCAAAAAACCATGGGCGGCAACTGGCGCCGCGGCTTCACCGCTTTGTTGCTCGGTCTCGTCAGCTTGCTTGCGGCGAGCTCTGCCTGCGGTCAATCAATACCGTCGGTTGCGACAGGCGATCGTGGTCTGTTCTGGAAGGTCGAGAAAGACGGACGGACGAGTTACCTTTTGGGCACCGTGCACGCGTGGAAGCGCGAGTGGCTGCCGCTTAACCCCACGATCGAAAAAGCGTTTGCGGACTCCAAGACGCTGGCGGTTGAAGTCGACGCTGCGAAGATGGATATGGCAAGCGCCGTTCAGCAGATGATGCTGGCAGGCGATGAAACTCTTGAAGCACGGCTTGGCAAATCACTGTATGAACAAACCACAGCGGAAGCCACCAAACTCCAAGTACCCGAGGTTGCAATCGCGAAAATGAAGCCGTGGGGCGCGATGCTGGTTCTGGCGGCGACCAAGCTGCAGCAGCTGGGGTTTAGCCCCGATGCGGGAATCGACAACTACCTGATTCAGAAAGCCAACGCGGGCGGCAAGCGAGTCATCGAGCTGGAATCGGGCGAACAGCAGCTAGCGGTGATGGACGGGTTGAGCGCGCGACTGCAGAAGGCGATGTTGAGTGACTTTCTCGACAATATGGAGCGCACGCCGCAGGTCATCGGTGACATCGTCAGCGCCTGGAAGAAAGGCGACGCCGACGGTGCGTTCAAGTTGAATCAGAAGGGCTTCAACGACCCGGAAGCCAAGCGCGAGTTTGACGACAAGTTTCTGTATCAACGCGACGTGGCGATGACTCGCAAGATCGAAGAGTTGCTGCGGCAGCCCGGGCCACACTTCATCGCGGTCGGGTCGCTGCATCTGGTGGGGCCCAAATGCATTGTTGAGCAGCTCAAGGCAAAGGGCTATCGCGTCGAGCAGATCTAGGAAGCTCTGCAAAACTACTGCGCGGGCCAATCTCGCGCCTCCGGTGCAACGTACCACTCGTACGCCTCCGCTCCTCGGCCCGACCTTGGCTCGCTCGCCACGTTTTTCAGGAGCTTCCCTTTCCTGCGCGAAGCTTGCTTCATAATGCGCGCCGTTTTCCCTTGACAGTATTGACGGCTCGAAGCTATGACATTGCTCGGCTTTGTCGCGCTGTATCTAATCGCATCGATCGGTATCGGCGTTTACGCCGCGACCCGCGTCAAAAATACGGCGGACTATGCGCTGGCGGGGCGTTCGCTGCCGCTGTTCGTGATCATCGCCACCACGTTTGCGACATGGTTCGGCTCCGAAACCGTGCTCGGCATCCCGTCGAAGTTCGTCGAAGGCGGATTTCGCAACACCGTCGAAGATCCGTTCGGCGCGGGCCTATGCCTTGTCCTGGTGGGGATGTTCTTCGCGCGCAAGCTGTACAACATGGATCTGCTGACGATCGGCGATTTTTATCGACGCCGTTACGGCCGCGCGGTCGAGATTTTCAGCTCAATCGTGATTCTGATTTCTTATCTCGGTTGGGTCGCCGCGCAAATCACCGCGCTGGGGCTGGTGTTCAATCTGCTGTCGGCCGGTGGCATCGGCGTGGCTTGGGGCATGGTGCTCGGTACGGCGATTGTGCTCGGGTACACATTGTTCGGCGGTATGTGGTCGGTCGCGCTGACCGACACGTTTCAGATGGTGATCATCATCGTCGGCCTGTCGCTTATCGCGATCTTCGCGTCCGACCAAGCGGGCGGCGCCGGCAGAGTGATCGAGTACGCGCAATCGCGTGAGATGTTCCGGTTCTTTCCAGAGGGTGGAGCGCACGAGTGGCTATTCTGGACCGGCGCGGCGATCACGATCATGATCGGCTCGATTCCGCAGCAGGACGTGTTTCAGCGCGTGATGTCGGCGAAGGACGCCGACACGTCGGTCAAGGGGCCGATCATCGGTGGTATTTCATATATGGTGTTCGCGTTGGTGCCGATTTTCATCGGACTCTCGGCATTTCTGGTGATGCCAGAGGCTGCCAACGCCCTGCTGAAAGAAGACTCGCAAAAAATTCTGCCGACGCTGGTGATGGAGCACATGCCCGTGTGGCTGCAGGTCACGTTCTTCGGCGCGCTGCTGGCTGCCATCATGTCGACTGCGTCGGCCACGTTGCTTGCACCTTCGACGACGTTCGTCGAAAACGTTCTGAAGAACTTCGTCAAGATGAACGACAAGCAGGAGCTGCTCTACATGCGACTGACGGTGGTCGTCTTCACCGTCTGCGTGCTGATTTATTCGATTTACATGCTGGGTACGCCGATTTACGAGCTGGTATCCAAGGCGTATCAGTTTCCGGTGGTCGGTGCGTTCTGGCCGCTCGTGTGCGGGCTTTACTGGCGGCGCTCGACGACGCAAGGCGCGATCTGGTCGATCGTCCTCGGTATGGGCACGTGGGCACTACTCGAATTCACGCAGCTCGGGCAAGAGTTCCCGCCCGTGCTCGGCGGATTCCTGATGGCAGCAATTGGAATGTTCAGTGGCTCGCTGCTATCGGCGCCGGCGCCGAGCGCTCAGGTCGGCGAGTAGACGCGCGTTAGCTAGCCTGGTTGGGCTGCGAGCGACTTGAAATCCTGCACGTAGTCGTTCAGCTTCTTGTCGAGTGCGACACGTTGTTCGGGCGTCGCGTGATTGATTAACTGTGCGACTAACTCGGCGCTGCCACGCCGGTACGACTCGGCGCGGGCGCGGCGCTCGGCTTCTGGTGCCACATTGAGATGCGTGAAATAGGTGCGCAGCCAGCGTGCGGCAACCTCTTCGGTGGGGCGATCTGCCTGAATCTTGCGCAGTAGCGTGAGGAACTCGCGCTGGCGGCGCTCACGCTCGTCGATCCACCATGTCGCATCGGTAGGCCGGTTCGCCAACGACTTGCGGATGATCTCTTTCTGCTCGTCCGTGAGTTTGCCGAACCAAGATTCCGCGCGCTCGCCATATTTCTTGGCCCTTTCGGCGCCAGAGTCTTTTTCAAGGCGCACAAACTCGCGGCGTGCCTTGGTAGCATCGTTGGTGACCTTCTTGGCGGCGCGGTCGATCTGTTCCGGCGACAAGGTCAGCGCGATGTGCGCGATATCGGGTGCCGCCTTGTCGGCCACCGTCATCATCCGCGTGTTCAGTTGCTGGTTGAAATCCATCACGTCGGCGGTGGTGATGCGGCCACCGAGCTTCGCGCGCGTCGTGTCGATCAACGCGACGTAATCGCGCAACTGCGTTGTGCGATGCCAGCCGAGCAGCGCATTGACCCGCTCCTTGACCGTCTGCTCTTGCTCGTCGGTCAAATCCAGATAGCTATCCAGTTGAAGCAACGCCAGCGTATCGGCGTTGTTGTAGCCCATCTTTATCGCTGCACAACTCGCAACGGAAACTGCGAGTGCGGCGATCGCCGCTAAACGCGTGACACGCCCTACGGAAAAATCGGCTATCGGTGAACTAGAATCGTTGCGCAATCCGGACCTCCACACCGCATACCCGTGAATACTGCATGAACGTTGTGATACTTGCTGCAGGACAAGGTAAGCGGATGGGCCCGTCGCTTACAAAATCCGTGCCGAAGGTACTCCACCTTGTTGCCGGCTCGCCGATGCTGGCGCATGTCCTGGACGCCGTGGGCGCCGCCACAACCGGCATGCCCGTCAATATAGTGGTTGTCGTCGGCCACGGCGCAAAGCAAGTGCAAGAAATGTTCCCTTCCGGGACGCCGGGTGATCGCTCACCGCGCTTCGTCGAACAGTCGCCACAGCTGGGGACTGGCCACGCCGTGCTGCAAGCCGCGCCGCTGTTGGACGATGCGATGCCGACTTTAGTTCTATACGGTGACGTGCCGTTGATCCGATCAACCACGCTGCAGCGGTTGTTCGCGGCGGGCGGTGATGTCGCACTGTTGACGGTTCAATTGACGCAACCCACCGGCTATGGGCGAATCGTGCGAGATTGGCACGGCAATGTCCTGCGCATCGTCGAAGAGCGGGATGCCGACGAAGACGAGCGCAAACTGACCGAGGTCAACACCGGAATTCTGATCGCTCCGACCGCCAAGCTGAAGCGTTGGCTCAAGGCGCTGTCGAACGACAACGAGCAGCGCGAGTACTACCTTCCCGATGTGATCGCGCAGGCCGTGGCGGAGCGCTGTCGAGTCATCGCCGTCGAGTGCAGCGATCCGGATGAGACGCGAGGCGTTAACAGCAAGGAACAACTGGCGACGGTTGAGCGTATCGCGCAGCGCCGAGTCGCGAGCGAGTTGATGGAGTGCGGCGCAACGTTGGCCGATCCGGCGCGCCTCGACGTACGAGGCAAGGTGAAAGTCGGCACCGATGTGGCGATTGATGTCGGCTGTGTCTTCGAGGGAGAAGTCGATCTCGCCGAAGGTGTTCGCGTCGGTGCTTATTGTGTACTGCGTAATTGCTCGATCGGCGCTGGCACCGAGATATTGCCGTTTACACATATGGACGGCGCGACGATTGGTGCTGCTGCGCGCATCGGCCCGTACACACGCCTGCGTCCCGGAGCGCTGCTCGCGGATGAGGTGCATATCGGCAATTTCGTCGAGGTCAAGGCGAGCACGCTGGGCCGCGGTTCGAAAGCGAACCATCTCGCATATGTCGGCGACGCAACGGTGGGAGCCAACGTCAACATCGGTGCCGGTACTATTACTGCCAATTACGATGGCGCGCGCAAGCAACGCACGGTCATCGGCGATGATGTATCGATCGGGTCGAATGCCGTACTGGTTGCGCCGGTCACGATCGGTCATGGCGCGACAATTGGCGGTGGCTCGACGATCTCCAAGAATGCGCCTGAAGGCAAGCTCACTGTGGCGCGCGCGAAGCAAACGACATTAGACGGCTGGAAGCGGCCGACGAAAGAAAAGAAACCGTAAAAGCTATGCAATGTGCGGCATCGTAGGCGCGGTCGCGACGCGCGATATCACTCCGATCCTGGTCGAAGGGCTGCGCAGGCTCGAGTATCGAGGATATGACTCATGCGGCGTAGCGTTGCTGCAGGAGGGCGAGCTGACGCGGTCTCGAAGTACCGCGCGCGTCGCCGAGCTTGAGTCCCAGATCAAGCAGTCGGCGCTGGCGGGCCACCTCGGCATTTCGCACACTCGGTGGGCAACGCACGGCGCGCCTGTCACATCGAATGCGCATCCGCATTTTTCGCGCAACGAAGTGGCAGTCGTACATAACGGGATCATTGAAAACTACGAATCGATTCGCACGGACCTCAGAAGCGCCGGGTACGAGTTCGTCACGGAAACCGATAGCGAGGTTATTGCGCATCTGATTCATCAGCTGTATCGCGGCGATCTGCTTGCTGCGGTACGTGCGGCGGTCTCGCGATTCAAGGGCGCGTATGCGATCGCCGTGATGCACAAGGGCGAGCCTCAACGATTGGTCGGCGCGCGTAGCGGGTCGCCACTGGTGGTCGGGCTCGGCAACGACGAGAATTTTCTCGCATCGGACGCGCTCGCACTGGCGGGCACGACCGACCAGATCATCTATCTTGAAGATGGCGACGTCGTCGATATCGAGCTGAAGCGTGTGCAGATCGTCGATACGGTGGGTGTGCGTGTGCAGCGGCCGGTGCATACGGTCAAGACCGCGGCCGGCGGCGCCGATCTCGGCCCGTATCAGCACTACATGCAAAAGGAGATTTTCGAGCAGCCGCGCGCGATTAGCGACACGATCGAAAGCATCGAATCGATCACACCCGATCTGTTCGGTGAGAAAGCGGCAGACGTGCTGGCTGCCGTCGACTCCGCGCTGATTCTTGCGTGCGGCACCAGTTATTACGCCGGATTGACCGCGAAGGTCTGGCTCGAATCAATCGCCGGACTGCCGACGCAAGTCGAAATCGCGAGCGAGTACCGCTACCGCGACAGCGTGCCGAACCCGCGCACGCTCGTGGTCGTGATCTCACAATCCGGTGAGACGGCCGATACGCTGGCTGCGCTGAAGCACGCGCAGTCGCTCGGCATGAAGCACACCCTCGGCATCATTAATGTGGCGACCAGCGCGATGACGCGGCAAACAGCGCTGCAGTTTTTCACGCGCGCTGGTGTTGAGATCGGTGTGGCGTCGACCAAGGCATTCACGACGCAGCTGGTGGCGCTGTTCTTGTTGACGCTGACGATCGCAAAGCAGCGCGGCCGCCTCGATGAAGAAGCGGAACGTGTGCACATCCGCGCATTGCGTCATCTACCTTCCGCGCTGCAGGCGGTACTGGCGCTCGAACCCCAGGTGATTGCCTGGTCGCAGGCGTTTGCGCGCAAAGAGCACGCGTTGTTTCTCGGCCGCGGATTGCATTACCCGATCGCGCTGGAGGGGGCATTGAAGCTGAAGGAGATCAGCTACATCCACGCCGAAGCGTACCCCGCAGGCGAGCTGAAGCACGGCCCTCTGGCTTTGGTGACGTCAGAAATGCCGGTGGTTACCGTCGCGCCGAATGACGCGCTGGTCGAAAAACTGAAGTCGAACATGCAGGAAGTGCGCGCGCGAGGCGGCGAGCTCTATGTCTTCGCCGATGCCGATACGCACATCGAATCAGCACCCGGCATTCACGTCATCAAGCTGCCTGAGCACTACGGACCGCTGTCACCGATTCTGCACGTCGTGCCGCTGCAACTCCTCGCTTATCACACCGCTGTTGTGCGGAAGACCGACGTCGATAAGCCGAGAAATCTTGCGAAGTCGGTGACCGTCGAGTGACCAGCTAGACCCGCGCGCGCGTGGGCGGAAGGCTAGTCCGGCAACCCTGTTTTCCCGTAGCCAATTTCGGCGAGCGCGAGGCTAAACCCGCGAACGCTGCGCAAGCGCGCAAGTCCAACCGCTGTTGCGGTTGATCGATTCCTGAGCAGATGGATGTTGCAGTCAGCGCTGCGCGCGAGACGGCCTTTGCGTCAATCGATGTGCTGGCGTTTCCACCTGACACCATGGAGTTGCAGTGCCGGCAGGCGTCTGAGGCGAGGCGCTGGCGGGAACTGGAGCGGCGCTCCCGTATTGCGCTGTTTTTTGGTGTTGGAATGTTTCTCGCATGGGCCGCCGACGTTGGAGCTGCCTTCGGGATTGCTCACGCGAGCGGGTCGGCATGGTTCGGCGCCATCAGCGTTCCGCTCGCTCTCATCGTCGTTCTGGCGCATGTTTACGGGCAATGGGCGCTTGAGCGCGCCACTCGCGGCTTGGCCGAGGTCAAAGAGCGCTACTCGGATGTGACTGTCCGCGAAGCGACCCCTTTGTTGGCTGTCGCTCAGAAAAATGCCGTGATCGAGCAATACCTGCGATGCGTTGGGCGGCAGCAGCGTGCATTGCGGCGCCTTGAACGGATGGCGCTGTACGCGTGGATCGAGGGTCACCGAGGAGAGGCGAATCAGCGCCGATCCACCTCGCCCACGGTCAACAACATCTAGCGTGTGCTTTTCTTGATGTCGTCCTTGACGTCACCGAACGCCGAGCGAACTTTCCCGCCGACTTTTTCTGC
Source organism: Burkholderiaceae bacterium (assembly GCA_039931935.1). Lineage (GTDB taxonomy): Bacteria > Pseudomonadota > Gammaproteobacteria > Burkholderiales > Burkholderiaceae_F > JACCZX01. Next base: position 13,973 of record JBDTQZ010000003.1, read on the forward strand.
GGTGCCTTTGACTTCGAGGTCTTTGTCTCCTGTTGCCTTGCCGACCTCTTCCTTGACCTTGCCGGTCACCGTATTGGTACGTCCTTTAACCTGATCTTTGTTCATACCGCCTCCATATCGTGTCGGGCCTGTCCCGAGACACGACATGAGTGCAAAACGTATGCCCGGGGCGCGAAAGGTTAGGCGCGCAAATGCAGCTCCGCGGGAACTGTGCCCGGATAAAGTTTTTCGAGCACTCCGACGGTCAACTTGGCGATGCTGGCCTGCAATTCGGGCATCAGCTTATCGTTCGGTGACGTTCCCAACGCGGCATCCCAGAGCGCGCGGAACGCTGCGTCGTGTTTACCGAACTGCCGCTCTACTTCATCGCGCCAGAACGGCGGCGCCTCGCCCTCCACATACTTTCCACGGCCGCGCCCGAAATGCGCAACTGCCAAATAGCGCAACACGCTCGAGCGCACCAACGCGTTCAGAAAATCAGACGACCAGCGCGCTTCGGGTTGATCCGCTCCGGCCAGCCGGTTCATTCCGCGCGCGATTCCCGCACCGCTAAGTCCACCGATAACGCCGCCAACCAGCATGCCGGCGCCTAAGGTCAACCCGCCCGCGACGACGTCCGCTTTCAACCCCGCCAGCGCTCCGGTAACGATGCTGCCCCATAACGCAGCGCGGGTTTCATCGACGCGCGCTTGAATGGCAAAGTGGGTTCGCATTCGTTCCAGAACGGTGCCTGCGGCTTCGCCTTGCAGCCCATGCAATTGAATCAAACGATCGGTTGTATTGCGAATGCTTGCGTCCAGCCGCGCGGCAAGCGACCGCATCGAGCGCTCGCGCGTGGCATCGACAGCGTCGCGCTTGATCCCCATCGAGTGCATCAACTTTTGTGCGGTCGACGCCGAGACCGGTGCGACGGGCTCGAAGTCGCTCGCGGCGCGCGACAGATGCTCCGCAAGCACGTGCATCGCGGTATAAAATCGCTCGACGTTGCGCACAGTCCAGGTGCGGACCAGGCGCGTATAGGCGGCGCGCTTTGACTCAGGCAATCGCCGTCCGACGGCGTCGAGCAGCACGCGCTCCTGCACCCAGCAGCGTGCGAACGCATCGAGCGTCAGCACTTCGCTCGCCACACCCAGCGATTCGAGATGCGCGCTCCAGCGCTGCACTTCGGCTCGTTCGTCGTCCGCTGGTCGCGGCGGGCCGGTCTGATTCAGCAGCACGACGACCGGTTTGCCGACCCAGCGCAACACCTGCGCCTCGAAGGCAACGTAGCCGGCATCACGTGGATCTTCTGCAGCGTTGACCAGATACAGCACCACGTCGGAGTCATCGCGTGCGGCGCGCACTGCCTGTTGGCTGCACCAGAAGGGACGATCGCTGTAGCGGTCCCACACCTCGCGCAATAGCCACCCGATCGGGTTATCGGCAAGCCGAAGGCGTTGGACCAGGCGTGCGGAATCGCCAAAGCCCGGTGCATCCCACAGCCGCAGCTCGTCGCCCATTTCGGTTTTCAGCAGTGTGTGCGCTTCAGCGATCTCGGTCACGTGCGGGGCGTCTCTCACGTCGCCGATGTCGCGGCCGAGCAGCGTACGTGCGAGCGTTGTCTTACCGGCGTTGGTGTGCGAGATCAACGTGATCTCAACCGTCGCGATGTCCGAATTCACCTCAATGCTCATGTTGACGCAGCGGGCACCGCGAGCACGCGTTCGAGTTCGCGCTCCAGCGCGGGCAAATCGGGTGCGGACAGGTCCGCGAACGCAGCGTCCAGCTCGAGTGCGCGGCAGAAAGAGCGCCATGCGCTGCGACGCTCGTCCAATCGCGCCTCGGCGCCCGCCTGGGTGCCGAGCCGGCGCCGATAGCCCGACTCGTCGATCAGCACAGCAAGGCTTCGGACCGACGATGTACTGCGCAACGCTTTAAGAAACGTGCCGTGGTTTTCGTTTTCCGGTGTCGCCGCCAAGCTGAAGAGTGCAAGCGTTAGCGCCACTTGTGGGTCGGAGGCTAACGTCTGACTAACGCTCGTCTCCGCACCGAATGTGACGGTCGAATGCAGCGTTACGTCGGCATCGTCGCCGAGCAATGCCATGGCCACTGTGCGCAATCCGTTCAGTGCGGCTTCGTCAACGTTGTAGCTGTATGGAATCACGCGCAGCCGTGCCGTGTCCACGGCAAATGATCCGGCGAGGCGGCGGAAGTAAGGCTCGCTCATGTCGAACGCAAAACGTTGCGAGCGGCGCTGCTCTTGCGACCAGGCGATCAACGCGAGCGCGAGGCGCGGCACGATGACGATCGCCCCGACTGTGATGGCGTAGAGATGGATCCAAAGCGCCGCACTGGCATTGCCGGGTGTGCCATTTGAGAAACGCAGTGCGGCAATCTGCTCGACCGACGGGAATGGAATGCCGATCAGCTGCGCCGCCGGCGAAAGAAAGAACGCAAGAATCGCGTGCACCGCGGCCGCGTCGAGAAACGTGCTTTCCCAACCGGCCCGATATTCGAATACGAGCCCGCGCACGTACAACCCCGCCACTGCCCCCATCGCGAAGAGTGCCGCCGCCAGGTGAAGGACGCGCGCGGCCCTGGCCGCCATCAACGGCGCGACGAGCGCACTCCACTGCGTCACAAAAGTACCCACCGACGTCGCGGAAGCTCCCGTCATGTTGCTCACCGCGCGTCGAGAGCCGGCCGCCAACCAGCGCCGCGGACCGCGTAGCTCGGACTTCACGCCACTTGCCCGCATGATGACGCTCAGTAGTAACAACACATAAACGACAACGTTCCAGAGCACGATGGCCAGTAGCGGGAAGGCGACGATGTTGACGTGCTGCCGATCGGAAATATGTTCGAGCAATGCGCCTAGTACGAATGCAACCGCCGGCAGCGCGACGCCAATCCATGCCGGCCAATCGAACGCGGATGCAGCACGCGCAATCGTCGGGAAACGCCGCG
>JBDTQZ010000004.1:0-15357 GCA_039931935.1 Burkholderiaceae bacterium
CGGTACCCCTCGTGTTGACGTTTCCCTGGGCGCGGCAAGAGTTCTGGGGCGACAGCCAGCACTACGTCTGGTTTCGCGGCCACGGTGGGCCGCAGGTGGTGGAGTGTGCGCTCATGACACTGGAGCATTGGGCTATCGCAAGTTTCCCAACCCACGCTTCGACAAGGCGCGCTGGCTCAAGGTCAACGGCAGCCTTGCGAGCTGGGAAGGTTATCGAGGTGCACTATCGAAGGATCCGAAGTCGAGCGACTCGGCGCTGAACCGCTTGGCTGACGGTTCGATCGAGCCTCCGTTTTTAATCGGAACCGCTTGCGGGTCGTGCCACATCTCATTCGATCCGCTGAAGCCTCCGAAGGATCCGGCCAATCCGGAGTGGGTCAATCTGAAGGGCGGCCTTGGCAACCAGTACTCGCGCGTGTCGGAGGTCCTGACGTCCGGCATGTCGGGCGCCACGCTCGAAGCGCAGATGTTTGCGCATGCGCGGCCTGGAACGTCCGACACCTCGGCGATTGCGACCGATCAGATTCACAACCCCGGCACGATGAACGCGATCATCAATACGAAGGCACGACCGACCTTCAGCGGCGAAAATGTGACTAAGTGGCGCAAGGTTGCGAGCTGCAGCAAGGACGACGCGGCCTGCTGGTGCGAGCCCGGACGCGACAACAAGTGCTGGCAACGCGGCACGGCGACCGAGACCGTGCATCACATCCTCAAAGGCGGCGAAGACTCGATCGGCGCGCTCGAGGCAATCCAGCGCGTGTACTTCAATATCGGCTCGTGTTCCGAGCAGTGCTGGCTCAATCATCTGACCGACCTGCGCCAGCTTGATCCGACCCTCCGCAATTACGGTCAGACGCCGTTCGACATCGGTCAGTGCCGGCGCGACTGCCCGAACTTCCGCGCGATCGAAGATCGATTGCCCAACATCCTTGCGTTCCTGATGTCGAAGGAAACCGACGCGACCGACCTCGCGGTTGCCCGGGCCAACGCAAAGCAGGCGACGAATCCCAAAGCAACGTACACGAGCACCGATCTGCAACGCGATCTTGAGAAGCAGTTCGGAACGAACGCCGTGACGCGCGGGCGTGAAGTATTCGCGACGACTTGTGCGCGGTGTCATTCGTCGATCGCAGAGGCTCCGGAAAACACGTTCAAGAATCGCGACTTCACCGCACTCAACGCCAATGGCATGCGGGCCGACTGGATGGGCTCCGACCGTGCGACGCTAGCGACCGAAGTCGGTACCCATCGCTGCCGCTCGCTGCACTCGAATCACATGAACGGCCACGTATTTCAGGAATACGGTTCCGAGACGCTACGTGCGCGGCCGACGGATCCGAACATCAAGGAGCCACACGACGGTGGTCGTGGCTCGTATCGCAACATCTCGCTGCTGTCGCTGTGGGCGCATGCGCCGTTCTTGCACAACAATTCGATCGGCCCGGAGCTGTGCGGCCAGCCGGTCAATAAGGCCAACCAGTTTTATCGCTCGCCGTACGTCGACGAGAACAAGAAAACACTGCCAGCTGACAAAGCGCCGGCTTGCTGGGCCTATGACCCGAGCGTCGACGGCCGCTTCAAGCTGTTTGTCGCGTCGATGGAAGAGTTGCTCAACCCTAGCAAGCGCGTTCCGAAGCTTTCACGTTTCGACCAGGACGTGCGCATCGCGCTCGGACCGCGGACCTGGGACGGCAAGGAAGAGAAGCAGATTCTCGGATTCACGCTGGTGCTGCCGGCAGGAACCAGTGTTGGCGGAATGGCGAGCTTCCAGCACAAGGCCTTTGTCAACGACCTGATCGTCGCCAAACTGAGACCCGATGAACTCAATGCAAAGCTGGCGAAACAACTCGGCGAAGCCGAGGGCAAACGTGTCGCTGCCGATCTGCATGCTGTCACCGCCGAGATCGCGAAGGACCCCGAGCAATTGGTCGACGCAATTAGGCGGTATCCGCGCCTGGTCGAGGTGTACAGCTCGTGTACCGCAGATATCGAGAACACCGGACATCGCTTCGGTGAGGACCTGCCCGACTCCGACAAGAAGGCGCTGATCGCCTTTTTGGCCACACTATGAAGGCCTGGGCCATGCACCGCATTCATCGGACCCCGTTGCTGTTAGGCGTCGTTGCGGCGTACGTCGCGCTCGTGGGTTGTGGCGAGACGCCTCCTGCCGGAATCAAATTCGGTTCGTATCAGGCGGGGTATGCGTCGAAGCCCGACCTTGCGCGTGTCGAGCACGAATTTCCTCTGGTGCGTAGCGACCTGGCGCAACTGACGCCGGGCGCGCTGAAGTCGTATGACCAGGAGCAGATGGACCAGATCTATGCGCGCCTGACGGCCGGCCCGATTCCCGATGGCGCCTACGACGGCGATCTGTTTTTTCCGAAGGGAATATCGGGCGATCGGCGCATCCGCGAGATCATCGGTGGCCTGTCAGGACTTGTTGCTAGTGTCGGCACAGCCAAGGTGGAACTCGCGGGCAAGCATCTATGGCGCGGCAAAGTCTTCTACCGCGACGAGCTCGTTCTGCGAAATCGGATCGACGATACGTCGCTGCTGAAGCCGTTGATCGACGGTGACCTGTCGACTATTCCGAAGGTCAACGTGAATGGCAAAGATCAATGGCTGATGTTCCCGGCCCGCCTTTATTGCGGCCAGAGCCTGCTCGACTCGCGCCGGGAGTCGGTCATCATCGATTACTTCTACACCGACGAGATTCCAGGCTATCGCGAGCGCCCGGATTTTCTCGCGGGCCGTCGCGGCCTGCAGGTGCGTGACGAGATCCGCATGGTGCGGCCCGGCTTCTATTTGGGACGCGCCTACATCGGAAAGATTTTTCTTCTCAATTTCACGCTCTATAACAAGGAAGTCGCCGATCGAGACGGCGACGCGTTTACCAAGGGCGGCCAGGTCAAGGAAGATTGCTGGCAGGGCACGCAGCAGCGGCCTGTGCTGACAGCACTGACGGCCTCGAAGTGAGATGGCATGCGTGCGCGATGTGGAAGCGGTGGGCTGCAGCAGTTGTCTTGACTGGCAGCGTGACCGTTGTGCCCGTTAGCGGCTCGGCTGCGCCCGCTTGGGCGGTAGACCCGGCAGACCCTGGCGCGAATCGGCCCGCGCATGGACGGTCGCTCTTCGACCAAATCAACACAGACGGTGTGCCGTTTCCATTCGAGGCGTTGGTGCGCAAGATCGAAGCTGCTGCAGGCTGCAAGTCAGGTGCATGCATGACTGCCGTGTTTGTGCCACTGAGCCGCTCGCTACAGCGAATGGCGGCAGCGCCTGACTTCTTTGCTTTCCCGCGCGTCATCGCTGCGATGACGGTCGATGGCGGTGGGCATCTACTCGCCAAGGACCGCGTCTACCTGGGTTATCAGGAACGCGCCGGCTTGATCGAAGTCATCAGCTACAACGAAGCCGCTGCGCGCTTCGAGTTTCAGCTGGTGCGCAACTACCTTCCGCAAGGCAAGCCCGAGACGGTGTATGCGAGCCGCGCGGTCTGTACTGCGTGCCACCAGAATCACGGTCCCGTTTTCTCGCGGCAGCAATGGGACGAAACCAATGCGAATCCGCGCATTGCGGCTCGACTCGTGTCGGAAAGCGGCCGGACACGCGAGCAACTGTACGGATTCACTATTCGCCGCGGCGTAGATCTGCCGAATGCGATCGACGATTCGACCGATCGAGCTAACCTGTTTGCGGTGGTGAATCGTATTTGGCGCGACGCGTGCGACTCGGCGTGTCGCAGCCACGCACTGCAGGCCGCTCTGCAGTATCGGCTGTCGCAGGAACAAGGGTTCGAGGCCATGCCCGCTCTTGCTGTCACTCTGGTTCAACGCTTTGCCGCACGATGGCCGAGCGGGCTGGCCATTCCAAATCCGGACCTGCCGAATCGTGATCCGCTGGCGTTTGCCGATGACCAGGCGACCGTAAACCGGATCGATGTAGCCGCCGCCTTTGAAGCACTGGCTCCGAGAGCTCCGATCGAAATCTGGACCGGCGACGACGCGCTTCTCGTGCCCCGCTTCGTTGCCGGCCTCGCGTCGTTGTTCGCCGAAGCCGACGTGCGCGATCTTGATGCCGAACTCAAGCGGCGCGCGCCCGTCGCGGTTCGACGAACGTACACCGCGCGCTGCTCGGTCAACAGCGACCGCTATCAATGCGCCGGCGAGGTCACATTGAGCGGTACTCATTCGATGATCGAGCGCTTATCGCTCGGCGGCAAAGACTTGACACGGCTGCAGCTTCGCAACGGCGCGGTCACACGTCAGGGTATGACGGCGCGCACCGCGGGCGGTGATGCGATTGAACGCATTGAGCTGCCGCGTCGGAGCAAGCCCGGCGTTGCCACCGTCACGGTCGTCGAGGACTTTGCCCCGGCGCGCGCCGTACTGGCGAGAAGTGATTGGAGCGGGGCACCCTTTACGCGCGCGCGCGTGCGGGCGACTCTGGGACTTCCGCCGATGAATGCGTGTTGCGGGCCCCGCAATTCATTGTCTGCCGCGGACGATACGGTCGTCGCAGCAGTCGTTCCTGCGCAGGCGAGCGGGTTTGTTGCGCCGTGTGCGGCCTGCCACCGAACGGCAGAGCGCTCGCCGCCTAACTTCCTCGCCGGCGATGCGCAGCGAATCAGCGCCAACCTTGCGCAATGCGCGCCGCGAATGTTCGTCCGTCTTTCGATGTGGCAATCGCCCGCGACATCGCGCGCCAAGGTGCCGATGCCACCGCCGCGCGCGGCGCATCACGGCAACGTGTCGATACAGGCGGCGCCAGATCCTTCGGTATCCGCGTTGCAGGCGACCGTCGCCGAGTGGTTACGTGCCGAGTCCGGTCGAATGCCCGACCTTGCCGCGATGCTCGCGCGCGGTTATGAAAACCTGCGGCCGTGCCTGGCTGCAAGCCAATAGCGAAGGAGAGTGTTGTGATCGAGCCGTTTGATGAAGCGCGCAAGCACGGCTGGCTCACTCGCTTGTATCGCCATCGGTGGATGCGCGTACTCATGCTTGTGCTCGCGATACCGACTGCACTGACGCTGGTGCTCGCACTTGTGCTTTGGCAACGCTTTGGCAGTGATCGCGCCGTTGAATACGAGGCGATCGAAGAGCACTTCAAGTACGGGTCGACCGGCGGCGAGCGCGTGTCGGGCTTTCCGTACTGGATCTTTAAGGCGATGCCCATTGTTTGTTCACATCATCTGCCGGGCGGATGGGCGTCGCTCGGCTTCGTGTTCGAAGAGGGCAAAGACATGCCGGTCGGCATGTCGATGCGAAACTATCAGGGCATCGACCGCACTTTCTTCAATTGCGCCGTCTGCCATACCAGCACGGTGCGCGACACGCCGGAAGGCAAGCCGCGGCTGGTACTCGGCATGCCGGCGAATACCTTCAATCTGTTCGGCTTCACGAAGTTCGCCTTCGATTGCGCGCGCGATCCGAAATTCGCGGCCGAAAACGTCGTTCCGGAGATCGGGCGGCTGATGAGCGAAAATGGCGAAAAGCTCGGCCTGCTTGATCGCTATCTGGTGTATCCAATAGCTGTCGCGCTGATGCGCGAACGGCTGACGATGCTCAGCGGGCGCTTCGCACCGCTGATGCAGGACACTGAGTGGGGCCCGGGAAGAAACGACACCTTCAATCCGAACAAGATCTTGTTTAACTTTCCGATTGATCAGCTGCCGGAGCGTGAGCGCAGCGCGCCGGTCGATTTCCCGTCGATCTGGCTGCAGAAGCCGCGGCAGGGAATGCAGCTTCACTGGGACGGCAATAACATCATGGCCGAGGAGCGCAACAAGAACGCCGCCTTCGGCACAGGAACGACACCTCCGACAATCGATCTCGCTGCCATCGGGCGCCTCGAACAGTGGCTGCTGACTGCAGAGCCGCCGAAGTACCCCTATCCGATTGATGTCACCAAGGCGTCACGCGGCGCCACGCTGTATGCCGAGTACTGCGCGGGCTGCCACGGCGCGGACGGCCGCACATTCAGTGCGCCTGCTGGCACTGAGGCGCGCGAATGCGTGAACCCGCACGGCAGCGATGATGAGCTTTACGGGCCGCAGGTCGGGAAGATCACGCGCATCGAGCACATCGGCACCGATCGCCATCGGCTCGATTCGTTTTCGTACGACCTTGCGGTCAGCCTCGGGACGGTCTACGCCGGCTATCCGCATCGCTACTGCCACTATCGCAAGACGTTCGGCTACGCGAACATGCCGCTCGATGGCGTCTGGCTGCGCGCGCCGTATCTGCACAACGGTTCTGTGCCGTCCATGCGTGCGCTGCTCGAGCCAGCGCCGAAACGTCCATCGATGTTTTATCGCGGCAATGACGTGTATGACACGCGCAACCTCGGTTTCGTGTCCGATGTTCCCGAGCAGGCAGGGCGCCGCTTTTCGGCCTATGACACAAGCAAGCCCGGCAATTCGAATGCCGGCCACGAAGGCAAGCGCTACGGCACCGAGTTGAGCGAGAGCGACAAGGATGCGCTGGTCGAATTCATGAAGACGTTCTAGGGATCAGACGATGGCCGTTAAGAAGAAATCGGGTTGGAACTGGCCAAGGATCTTCGCGTTCCTTTTGATATTTGGCGTCGTATTCGGACTCTACGGTTGGTACAAGTTCTTTCGCGAGGAACCCCAGGAAGCGTGGATGACCGCAACGCCTGAGATGCGTTTCCGCTACGGCTCGATTGGCGGCGAGCGCGATGCCGGAATCCCGTACTGGATCTTCTATGTGCTGCCGCGGATTTTTCCCGAGAAGCTGCCCGGGCCGGGTGGCTATGCCTCGCTCGGCGTGTCGTGGGAGCAAGGCAAAGAGTTGCCGATCGGTTTCACGAAAAAAACGATCGGGTTTCCGCGCGTCGGCAACAACTGTGCGGCGTGCCACACGACCAACTATCGCGCGGCGCCGAACGAGAACCCCGTGTTCCTGAATGCGGGGCCCGGACACACGTTGAACCTGGAAGCGTTCTTCCGCTTCCTGGTCGATTGCGCCAAGGATCCACGCTTCAACGCCGACAACCTGATGCGGGAAATCAATCTCGTAACCGACCTGGCGTTCGACGACGCCCTCGCTTATCGCTTTCTGATCATTCCGATGACAAAGAAGCGGCTGGTCGAGCGAGAGAAGCAGTTCGCCTGGATCTATCGGAAGGACTTTCCCGACTGGGGCCGCGGTCGAGATGATTCGATGAATCTGACGAAGTACTTCATGCTCGAGCTGCCGATGGACAACACTTTCGGGCCCGGAGACATTCCGTCGATCTGGAACCTAAAGAAGTACAACGTTACGGGAACGACCATGAACTGGTCGGGTGACAGCCATGACGCGTACTCGGTGATCATCGATTCCGCGCTCGGAGTGCTCGGCGCACCGCCCAAAGATAACAACGAGTTTCTCGAGCAGATCAAGTGGCTTCAGGACTATCTGAGCAACAAGCCGGCACCGAAGTATCCGTTCGCGATCGACACCGCGCGGGCCGAGGCGGGTAAAACCGTTTTCGATAACCACTGCGCGTCGTGCCATGCCAGCGACAAGACCGGTCGCCGCATGCCACTCGTCGGCATCGATACTGATCGCGGTCGCATGGACACCTGGAACAAGGACAACGCGATCGCGGCCAACAAGGTCGTGACCGAGATGGGGATCATTCGCAAAGGATTGGTCGAGGCGCCGCTCGATGGCTACAACCCCCCATTCCTCGATGGCGTCTGGGTGCGCGGACCGTACCTGCACCACGGCGCGGTGCCGACGCTGCGCGATCTGCTCGAACCGCCGGCCAGCCGTCCCAAGGTTTTCTGGCGCGGCTACGACCTCTATGACCAGAAGAACGTCGGCTTCATCACACAGGGCGCCGAGGCCGAGCGCGTCGGTACACGATTCGATACGCGACAGCTGGCGAACGGAAATGGCGGCCACGTTTTTGGTACGACGCTGCCGGCTGCGGAGAAGGACAGCTTGCTCGAATATCTGAAGACGCTGTGATGAACGATGTCGACGGCTTGTCGCGAGATCACCTGGCATCGCTTGTCCAACTGGCAGAAGAACTTTCGTCCGATCTTTCCCTGCCGTCATTGCTAAATCGCATTCTGGGCCAGGCTGCGCGTCTGACCGAGTCCGAGGCTGGCAGCGTGTTCCTTTACGATGACCGGCGCCGCGTGCTGTACGTCGCTCACGCCACGGGACCGAAGGCTGGCGAGGTACTAGAAAAATGGGGGGCCGGTGGCGAAGGCATTCCGATAGTCGGCAGCAAGGCGGGCGGGGTGTTCAGCAGCGGCGAGTCGATCGTCGTCAACGACATTGACCATGATCCTGAGCACTTTAAGGCGGTGGATAAAAACACCGCCAGTGCGACCCGTTCGATGATCTGCGTTCCGCTGCTAGTGGCTGGCGAACGCATCGGCGCAGTGCAGCTGATCAACCGCGCCAACGGGTTCTACGAGCCGTACGACGAAAACCTGCTGAGGCGCTTTGCCGATCTATCTGCGGCCGCGGTGCGCAATGCGCGACTGGTCGAGGCCCTCGCCATGCACATGGGTGCAACTTCGGCGGATGCGCGCTCGGGGCTGGACATCGAATCAATTCAGCGGCTGCTCTCAGCTCCTCCGGTAGCTGAGCGCGCGACCGTTCTGTTTGCCGACATGCGAGGGTTCACGCGTCTCGGGTTGGCGCTCGGACACCCTGAGCTGCTGCTGGCGCGCCTCAACGTCTTTTTGACGCTACTTGCCGACGCGATCGGACGCCACAGCGGCGTCGTCAACAAATTCCTGGGCGATGGTGTGCTAGCCCTGTTTCGTGGCCAAGCGCACGAAGCTCGCGCCGTTGCATGTGCGGCCGACATCGTCAGCAGCTTCGCTTCGCTGCGCGAGACTTGGGCCGACGAGACCAACGAGCCGCTCGATTTCCTCGACGTCGGCATCGGCATCGCCACCGACAGCATCATGATCGGAACGGTAGGCAACGAGCATGTTCGCGAGTTCACAGCGGTTGGGCGCGCCGTGGGAATCGCTGCGTTCCTTGTCAGCATCGCTCGCAACGGTCGGCGCATCCTGTGCGACAAGTTGACTTACCGCGCGGCGTCGCAATTGATCGCCGACGGCGTCGGGCCCGAGCGCATCGAGTCGCTCAAGTCAGGGCCGGGCAAGGGACAGTTCTACGATTTCTACGAGATACGCGCGCTTAAGTCCGATGCGACCTCCGCAGTCGCCTCAGCGCCCACCGCGCTACCGTTGGTGCCCGCCTCGAGAGTCGCTGCGACTTCGATTTTTGTCAGCTACAGCCACGTCGACGCCGAGTGGCTGGGTCAACTTCGGACACATCTGACTCCGTTCCTGCGGAATCGACGATTCGAACTGTGGGACGACACCCGTATTTCTGCCGGCTCGACATGGCGACGTGAGATCGAGCTGGCGCTTTCCAAGGCATGCGCTGCAGTTCTCTTGGTGAGTCCAACTTTCCTTTCGTCTGACTTTATCGAGCGCCATGAGTTGCTGCCGATCATCGATTCGGCGCGCCAGCGAGGCCTACGCATTTACTGGGTTCCGGTTGCTGCAAGCGCCTATGACCAGACCGAGATCGCAAGCTTCCAGGCAGTGCACGATCCGAGGCGGCCGCTGGAACAATTGACACCTGCCGAGCGCAACGCAGCCTGGGTTCGCATTTGTCGTGAGATCGGCGAGTCCTTCGGCGCCCGTGCTGCCTAGACGCGCGACTGCACTTGCCAGAGAATCAGCGCGTACGCGGAAGACGCGAATGCATACTCTCGAATGCTGGCCGGCAGTTGCGTGCCACGGCGTCGACAGAGTGCCGCCTCGAGGAGAACGCAGTGAGTGACAAGGGCTTGAGAGTTCTCGCCTCAGTCGGCCTCGCTGTCGGTGGAGTATTTGGCATGGCAGGGACATTCGCGCCGTCTGCCTTCCTTCGAGGGCTCGCATGGGGCATTGACGGCGTTGGCCTGGTCATGGCGAGCGCGTTGCTTACGCTCGCGTTCTACCGAAAGGGTGAGGACCTCGTCGCCTCGGGCTTTCTCGTGTTTGCAATCGGCGAAGGCCTTATTCTTTCGGGGGCAGCAATGGACCTGGCCGCGAGTGTTCCGTCGTTTGGGGCGGGGACCAGTCTGTGGGCGGTGGCGCTCGTTCTCATCAGCATTCCGCGCGTGTTTCCTCTGCCGGTGCGCCTTCTCGGGTTCTTCTCCGCCGTCCGCTTCGGAGTCACCGCCGTGCAGATCTTCGCGGCGACTCAGTTGATGCCAACTACAGTCCCCTTGCCGTTCTACGCGTATCCAGTGCTGGTGGCGACGCTAGTCGGCTGGATTTGGACCCTTGTGAAGCCTGACGCTTTGCGTGGTTCGGTGTGAACGGCACAGCATCACGACGATTGTGGTCCGTGTCACTCGGACTTGCGGGCTTCTTAGATTGCTCGTTGCGCTGTATCACTCAATTCTCCCGTACCACATGAATTGGCAACGGGCTCATTGCCGTGCCGGACAGCTTGGCATGGGCGCTCTTCGCGCTCAACTTCTCGTGGAGCGTTCTAGTTTTCCTGATCGGCTGTTTGGTCTTCTATGTTGCGCGATTGACGCTGCCGGTTGACAGATTTGTGAAGATCACTCTCTTTGCGGCGGGGCTGTTCTGGACAATTCACGGTGCATACACGTGGCTCAATCCGTTACCTCTTCCTGGCGCACTCCGCTGGCTTACCGGCGTGCTCATTGCGTTCCCGGCCGTTGCCGCCGCCCTTCACTGGCTCCCGTTACTCGTGTATCGGGAAAGGTCAGCGTGAGAAGCAACGCCGACGTTGGTGGCGCCTTGTTCGCGCTGTCCTAAGCAGCTGCCGAGGCGACGCCGGCTCGCTGCGCTAGCTCGCGCCACAGTGCCGGCATGGCGGCTGCCTCCCGCTTCATCGTGATCCACGCGGGCTGCCCAGATGCCTCGGACGCAAGACCGAGGCTGGTTTCCACCAGCGTGCGGTCGGTGGTCGAATCAACGACGAACACGCAGCGACCCGCCGCACCTAGCGCGCTCAACTGCTCGAGTTCAAAGATGCAGCCGGCGTTGGCCTTGGTGAAGCCACGCAGGTCCATCAGCACGACGCGCGCGCGTTCGACCAGCGAGCGCAGCGCCGGCCGCCACGTGTTGTCGAAACAGAAGAACTCGCCGACGCGAAAGCGTCCGTCAGGATCGACTCCTGCATCGAGCGCCTGTAGCCGACTGGCTAGATTGGCCGCACCGGAGACGTAGCGCGATTCGATCTCGCCGCGCACGAAGGCGAGCGCCTCGTCTACATCCACCGAACGCAGTGCGAGGTCGGCACCGGCAATCATCGCAACGGGCCCTTCGAAACGCCAACGCTCGGCCACGCGGTCGAACAGTCTTTCGGTGCGGTCCTGGAAACCGAACACACGCAGCAGCAGCATCGTCGGCCCGCCGGCGCGCGCACCCAGCCCGCTGGCGCGCAGGCCCACGCGCACAGTGATCCAATAGATCGCGAACGCGGTGGCGCTGACGAAAATCGCCGTGGCGGCGCCGTATCTCCATAGCGAAACAAAGTTATCGGCGACGATGAGGGCCCACCACGAGTCGACCACGAGTTGCATGTTGCTGAACGCGTGCTGCTGGTAGCGGCGTTCCAGGCGCAGCAAGAGCCACCACGCGAGCAGGCCAACCGGCAGACTGAGCAATAGGAATAGCAGCGCCGGCCCCGCAAACGCTCCGATATTCGTGACCAGCCAAATGAGTACGGGGTTCGCCGTGGCGATGTCTTGCACATTCGCCATCTGCCAGCGGTTGTAGCCGAGCAGCAGCAGACTGAGCAGAATCACGACGACCAGAATGAGGGGCAGGACGTTGCGTACGCGGCGCCGGCCGGTGATGTAGATCAGCGCGAGCGGCGGTATCGCATTCAGTAGAAACAGCCCCGACGCCTGCCAGGCATTGGCTGCCAAGCCTGCCATCGAGTAGTTGCCGCCGATCAATCTGACGAGTGCGGGAAGTGCGGTGGCCGCCAACACCACAAGTAACCATGCGACGACCAGCGCAGTGAGAGTGGAGCGGCGGCTCGCGGCCAGCAGGGCACCGACCAGAACAACGGACGGAGCCCAGAGAGCCATCCAATTCGCGAGAAGCCCGGGCCACGACCCGGCACCGGATTCCCGGACGATTTCCCACGTGAAGGGCAACGAAAGCACAAGCGCAGAGAGGCCGAACGCCGCGCCGTAAACCAGCGCCAGCCGTTGTCGCGTCGCCGATGCGCCAATGGCCGAACGAACCGACGGCGCAGATGGCGCCTCCGATGGCGTCATAGGGGATGCGATCGAGGATTCGAGATCGGCTTCCGCCGACGCGGTACGCATCGTGCGCGTTACCGCACGCCGATAACCGGTCAGCAGAACCCAGGTGACGATGAAGGAGGCGAGCACCGCGGTCGTGATCGCATAAATCAATTCGCCCGATTCAATCGGTTTCAAGCTTCACGCACGCCGGTTGTCGAATACTGTGGCTCGGTGCACAGTGCACCCCATCCCGCACCCTTCCTGCCCCATGCGCACTATGTCGAAGCCACCCGCTCGCGAGAACCGCCTCTTGCCGGGATGGGCTCGGATAGTCCTGATGGTGTGGGGCATTGCGGTGCTGCTGCTCTTGCTGCAGCAGGTGTCGCTCGGGCTGTTCGGACTGTTCTTCGAGTGATCACCGTTCGCATCGATCAAGCGCACGCACGCTGAATCGCATTGGCCTACGCGGCGGGCCGCGCAAAAAACTTCTGCAGCGTGGACGAGAACTCCGGCTGCGAGCGCGGATTAGCTTCGTAGGTATGGCAGCGCCACTTGGCCACGCTCGGTAAGGCCGCGGCCATGCGTTGCGCGGTGCCTTTTTCGCCCATCAGCAAAGCGGGCCGCCCGAGCGTGTGCGCGATGCCGAGTTCCAGGCACACGTTGAGGTTAAAACCGCTGAGATCGACGGTCACGCGCGACGCGCGACCAATCTCCTGCCAGATCGACTCTATGATTTCCTGCCCCTCGGCGGTGTCTCCGCGCACCGGCTCGATACCGGCACGCTTCGCTGCCTCAAGCATTACGTCGTACGCAGACTCACGTTCGCTGCGAAACGGCATCACCGCGAACCAGCGTGGCGCGGCCAGGTCCGGGTAGCTGCCTGGCCAGCGCGGCAACAGAACTTCGTGCTCATCGCGGCCGAGGTAGGTGTTGAACAACTTCAGCGCGTCGTTGAACTTGACGGGATCATCGCCGGCGCTGCGCAGTGATTTCAGCGCGACGCCGAGCAGCGCGTTCGCATGGTCAGCTGCGGCGAGGCGCTCCGCATAGACAAGCGTCGCCTTCAGACCCGATGACTTGTCACCGCGCGCCTGCAGGCCGTAGCACGCGCCGTCGAGCTGCTGCGCAAGCAATTCATCAACAGCGCTGCCTCTGGGATACGTGTTGATGTTCTGCGCAATATCGAAGGGGATGTCGATATCGTCGGGAGCGAACAACAGCAGCTGCGTTCCGAGCGTCAGCGCGATGCCGAGCTCGTAGTAGACCTGCGGTGCTCCCTCCCCAAGATCGAACACGGCAATGCTCGACGTGCGCAGCCCCTGCCAGCGATCTGCTGCGAAATCCGCACCGGGTGGTGTGGCGTCAACAAGCTCGAGTCCGGCCTTGTCGCAAACTTGGGCGAGTCTCGCTCGCACAGCAGAGTTTCCCGAGAAGAACACTCGATTCGCATCGACCGCAGAGCTGCAGCGTGGCCAGATCGGGCGCGCCAGCATCAGATGCGGACACCTCGAGAAAAGGCGCACTTCATTGCCCAGTGCGCGCGCCTGGTCGTATTCGAGTTGACGCACGCTAGCGGCATCAGCGCCGGCTTGACTGATCGCTGTAGTCAGCCGCGCGATGCGCACGAATAGATCGCGCGATTCATCGCGCATGCCCATTGGTGTGGCAGCGTCCATGCCGGCGGCACCGACGAACATCTTGAGTTCCTGCAGCGCAGCCAGCACCCTTGCATTACGCGAGCCGGTGGGAGCACCCACACCTTTCAAGCTTGGTTTTTTCGCCTGAGCCCAAAGCTCGCTCATCATCGAATCGAGCTGGCCACGACTCGCATTCATATCCTCGAGTGTCTGGTTCTCCGACGTGCCGCGCCCGACGACGCCTTGCAGTCGCTGCATGAAGTCCGAGAGCCCGGCCTGACGACTGGGAGCGAGCGATGGCTTTTCCTTTTCGAACTGCTGCTGCAGGACGCCGAACAGTTCCGTGATGTCGGCAGCCTCTACCGCGCGCTGTTCCTTGCGGTCGATGCGTTCCATTTCGCCCTTGAGCACCGACATGCGCTGCGTCAGCCCATCGGCCTGTGTCAGCAGCGCCACGATCTGTTCAGCGCTCGCAACTTCCCTTTCGAGCGACGCAACGCCGGCAGGCATGTGCGTTCGCGCCAGCGCCAGTGCCGTCTGCAACCGCTCGCGCGCGGCCGACGCCGTGCCGAGGTCCTTTGCATCGCTGAGTTTGAGCAAGGTGTTGCCGAAGCAGTAGTTGAGCTTCACGAGCTCGACGCGGTCGTCCACGTCTGACAGCAGCGACTCGGCGCTGCGGTACGCCGCCGCCGCGCGCTCCAGCGGCGCGTGCGCGCTTCCGGCGCCGAGATCGAAGTAAGCGTTGCCGGCGAAACGCCACGTGCGTGAACCCTCCAGCGCGTCCTTGCCGCTGCGAGCGACTGCTTGCGCCAGCGCTTCAAGACCTTCGGCCACCGCGCTCATCTCGGCGGCGAACGCCGGTCCCGACCGCTCAGGCCAACGATCCAGCGCCGCGTCGTTGCGCGCGAGGAGCGCGTCGCGCCGCTGCATTTGCGCCGAGTTCATTACGCCTGCTCAGGTCGACCAGGAAGTCTTGCCGTCGTTGAAAAACAGAAATCCGTTGCCGTCGCCACCCACGGTGCCGGCCCGGCTTTGAACCGTCCAGGGGTTGCCACTCGACTGCGCGGGCATCTGGAGTGCAGCGGCGAGGTTGCCCAGCATCGGTCCACCTTCCCAGCCGAAGTTGCCGTAACCATCAACCCAGTAACGGCCCGGAAAGACAGGCCCGAGCCGACGCAGCGCCACGACATCGAGCCGATGCAGCTCGCGTCCATTGATGAACACTCCCGTGTCACCGCCGGAGGCATTTGGCATCAGTGCACCACCGATCGAAATGCCGGCCGTCATGAATCCTGCACAGGGACCCCCCTCGACACCCCACGCGCCGCACGCCGGGTCGTACCAGTAGCGTCCGTCCTGGACCGCGGTGTTCCATGCGCTCTCCATCGCCGCGACGTCTTCATCGCTGATGCGCACGTCGTTGATCTGAATCGAATTGTTCGCAATCGCCCGC
>JBDTQZ010000005.1:0-15164 GCA_039931935.1 Burkholderiaceae bacterium
AGAAAGTTCTGCAGCCGCAGGAAGAAGGAGGAGTCAGGCTCGGTCGTGAGTACGATCTCCTTCTCTCCGTCCATCGTCAGCCACTCGAGACTTCGCCCATCCGAACGCAACCGCACCCGGTACGCGCTTTCGAGCTTGCTAATGTGGATCACGCGCAGCACTTCTTTCGCGAGCTCCGGACTCTCGACGATCAGGCCAAGCTCCGTGTTTTTGGTCGCGGAGCGAGGGTCGAGATTCATGGAGCCAATAAATACATGCGAGCGATCGATCACCGCAGTCTTCGCGTGCAGCCGCCCCAACGATGATCCAACGAATCCGAGCCGGGTGGCGCGCTCGACGCGCGTTGGGCTCAATTCATACAAGTCCACGCCCGAAGCAAGCATGGGCACGCGGTAGCGCGCATAGCCGGTGTGCACCAGCGGCTCGTCGGTAGCCCCCAGCGAATTGGTCAGGATCGTCACCTTGACGTTGCGCTTGACCAGATCGCCGAACTGCGCGACGCCCATCGACCCTGGAATCAAATACGGCGACGAGATCACCACTTCTTCGCCCGCACCCAGTACGCGCTCAATCACGCCGACGGCGACGCTCATGTCGCGCGCCTGTTCGTCGGTCTTCGCAGTGACCTTGGCAGGTGGATCCGCGAACGCGAAGGCGGGCCCCCAAATCAAGCCTAGGCGTTCCGAGTCCAGATCCTCGCTGATCGCGCCGTAACCGAGCGGGTCGACGGGCGGAAGTACCACCGACATCATCTGTTCGCCGTCGTCGACCTGACGATCGAAGCGCTCGCGCAATTGCGCACGATCGGCACCCACATCGATGATCGTGTCGACCGGATAGACGTACGGGCTGTTCCAGTATGTGTCGAAGATCGTCGCGAGCTGCGGCACGACCGCGCCCACTACGAAGGCATCCATATCGACGAAGTTAGCGCCCATGCTGCGCTGGAAGTATTCGTCGGCGACGTTGCGCCCTCCGGCGACGACGATTGCATCGTCGGCAATGAACAGCTTGTTGTGCATTCGGTGATTCAGGCGGCCGAAGTCGAGCAGCGACGCGGCGTACTTGTTGAGAATGCTCGTTCGCCCGCAGCAAAACGGATTGAATAGACGCACTTCAATGTTCGGAAAGGCTCCGAGCCCGGAGAACAGCTCGTCACCGCCTACGGTGTACAGATCGTCGACCAGCAGCCGCACCCGTACACCGCGCGCGGCAGCATCGCGCAGCGTGCGCAGTAACAAGCGGCCGGTCTTATCGTTGTGAATGTGGTAGTACTGAACGTCGAGCGTGTGCCGCGCGCGCTGCGCCAACTCGATGCGCGCATCCAGCGAGAAAGCTCCCAGCGGCATCAGCCGAAAGCCCGACAGTTCCGGCGACGGACTTGATGCCAGCGCGATGCGCGCGAGCGGGCTATCGGATGAAGGTGCGCGCGCCACCGAATGCGCAACATCGGGTCGGACCGGGAGCGTTCCGCAGCCGGCGAACACAATCGGCGCGAGGCACCCCAGCGTCAACCGCGCAACGAGCGTGCTGGTGTTGCGCGCACCCGCGGTACCCGCGACAATCCAGTGTGTCTGCTGTGCCTGCATTACAAGGAACTTCAACATGTTTCGATTTCTGAGCTGCGCTTCCGTTGTGTTTGCGTTATGCCTGCCGGCGCACGCTGCGCTCGATATCGGCGACAGCGCACCCGACTTCACTACATCGGCTGCGCTCGGGGGGAAAATCTACAAGTTTTCGCTAGCGGAATCACTGAAGAAAGGCCCGGTCGTGCTTTACTTCTTCCCCGCGGCCTTTTCAGAAGGTTGTTCGGTGGAGGCACATGAATTTGCCGAAGCGATGCCGCGGTTTACTGCGCTTGGCGCATCGGTCGTCGGCGTTTCCGCCGACGACATTGACGCCCTGGGCAAATTTTCGGTCCAGGCGTGTCAAAGCCGGTTTCCGGTCGCGTCGGATCCAGCACTCAGCGTGATTAAGTCGTACGACGCCGTGATGAAAACGCGGCCCGAGTATGCGAACCGCATCACCTACGTCATCGCGCCGAGCGGCAAGATCGTCTATCACTACATCAGCCTCAACCCCACGCGGCACGTCGAACGAACGCTCGATGCTCTGCGCACCTGGTCGCAGTCCGCGCCAAAATAGGCTTCACGCGGGCGCAGTTCTGCTGGTTACGACGTCGGCGATCGGATGAAACGATCGTAGCGCCTTGATACCGAGATAAATGAAAAGCAGAAGCACGACAGCTTGCGCGATGATGAAAGGTGGATCCTTTTGCGTCGGCGCCAAGGCCGTGAGAAACGGCACCTTGCCAAACGCTTGAACGACTCCTACGAAAACGTTTAGATACAGCGCGAGAACTGCGCTCGCGACATAGAGCCAGCGCCACTTTCCGGCGAGGCGATAGACGTAAAGCGCCGTGAGCGTCACCGCGAGCACCAGCAGCGACAGGACGCCCACGATGTGCGATGGCAAAATCTTGTCGACCGGAAAAAAGAAGCCAGTGACGCTCGTTAGTACGGTCGCGAAGAGAAACACCGCCGTCCACGCTTCAAGTCGTTTGGATTTGAACATGCCAAACAACACGACGAGCCCGGCGAAAATTCCCACCAGACTTATCCCCGTGTGCAGCACCGTGAAAGTCGAAACAGACATCCTAGAATCATTACATCTCCCCGAGAGTGGACTACTTCAATCTGCTCTAGCGTCCGTTATGTGCTGATCTCATCTCAGTCTACGATCGTGCCACGCTTCGCTCAACCGAAATTGTGAACACACACCGATGGACTCTTACACGATCGACGTTACGCGCTTAAGGGCTGCGATTCGCCTTGTGATGCGAGGGTTCGGCAGCAACGACGCTGAAGTCGAGGCCGTTACCGGCAATCTGATCGAGGCCAACCTGACCGGTCACGATTCGCATGGCATCGGCATGCTGCCGCGCTACGTCGACGCGTATCAACAACGCGGCCTGGTGCCGAACCAGCACGTGCGGACCGTACTCGATGCGGGCACGTTACTGCGACTCGACGGCGGCGCGGGATTTGGTCAGGTCATTGGCCGCGAAGCGATGGAGCTTGGAATCGCGCGCGCGACGCAGCATGGCAGTTGCATCGTCGCACTCGGCAATTCGCATCATCTGGGCCGCATCGGCGCATGGGCTGAGCAGGCCACTCGGGCCGGTCTGGTTTCTCTGCATTTCGTCAACGTGATCGCACGCAGCATCGTCGCGCCCTATGGCGGCGCCGATGCCCGCTTTGGTACCAATCCGTTCGCCGCCGGGATTCCTATCACGGGAAGCGAGCCGGTGATTCTCGACTTCGCCACGAGTGTGATGGCGCAAGGAAAAACGCGCGTCGCATTCAACAAGGGCGAGCTCGTGCCCCCTGGGTGCCTGCTCGACGATCAAGGGCGCCCTTCGCGTGAGCCGCGCTATGGCGTCAACCCGCCGTTCGGCGCACTGCTCGCCTTCGGCGAGCACAAAGGCTATGGGCTCGCGTTGCTGTGCGAACTACTCGGCGGCGCACTGGCTGCCGGCATGACGCATCACTCGGAAGACGCCACACAGCGCCGCATTCTGAACGGCATGTTGACAATACTGATCGACCCCACAGCGCTCGCGGACCGCTCAACATTCGAGCGCGAGACGCTTGCCTTTGTCGAATGGGTGAAGGCCTCACCACCGCGCGAGGGTTTCGACTCCGTGTGCATCGCGGGCGAACCTGAGCGCGCGAAACTTGCGCAGCGCACCGCACACGGCGTTCCGGTCGATGCGACGACGTGGAACGAGATTCTCGATGCGGCCGGCAAGCTTGGCGTTGATCCCGTTGCGGTGAGGGTTGCCGCGGGGCAAGCGTGAGCTGTGCTCGCTTGCGCTTTTTCTCGAAAGTATGCTTGGATCGAGCACCACACGGTGCGGTATGGTGGGACGATGGCGGACTTCGCGCCGTTCGGTGGTCCACGGTTATCTTTGAACGTTAAGCCGCAGTTTCAGACGGGAGACCGAGCATGCATTGGCCAAGCATCGACGACATGTCGGCAATGACACCGCTGCCGAACGGCTATAGCTACGAAAGGCTGGCGCGCTCGGGGATTACTACACTTATCGACGGCATCAAGCTGTGGCATCCGGACATTGCCGTGGGCGGTGGCAGCTGTTACCTGCGCGAAGATTTCTACGCCGACAAAGTGTTTCTGGATGGCGAGGCGGAGAAAGACATCTTCGTGGGATTGTTCAAGCGCGGTGACGAGCTGGCGGGCATGTGGTCCTGGGAGCAGGAACCTGACGCGCTGTCGCTGTACGGCCGACTGATCATCATTGCCCCGGCGCATCGGGACGCGAGATTGGCCTCGAAGGTGATGCCGCTTGCGGAGCTTGCCGGGCGGGCGATGGGCGCGGAATTCTTCTTCGGGCTGGCCACGCTGAAGATTCCCCACATGCAGCACGCGCTTGAAAGTGCCGGATGGCAGCTCATTGGATTTACCTCCGGCTACGACCGCGAAATGGTTGCGCCAGGCGTCATCAAGCGCGTGTTCGAAGGGGTCTATTGCAAGGTGCTGGTGCCCGAGGAGGAACTGCTGCGTCCGGATCCGAACCACATGACGCCGACGGCGAGGGCGTTGTTTGAGGCGCTATTTCCGAGCCAGCCGGCGTCAATTCCGCAAGCGGTCACGGAGACCAGAATATGAAATGGCCCACCATCGATGAAATGGTGAAATTGGTGCCGTTACCGAACGGCTACCGTTTCGCGCAGCTGGATCGCGCGAACATTGCTCCGCTCATCGCAGCTATCAAGATGTGGCACCCGAATATTGAGGTCGGCGTCGCCAGTTGTTACTTGCGAGAAGATTTCTATCACAGCCGGGTCTGTATCGAAGGTGGGGGCGAGGAGGATATTTACGTCTACTCGATCTGGTTCAATGACGATCTGGTCGGTATGTGGTCGGTGGAACGGGAGGTCGAGGCGCTGGCCCTTTATGCCCGGCTCATCGTCGTGGCACCGGCACATCGCGGTGCAAAAGTGTCAGGCATGTTAACGGTGGCCTATGAGAACGTCGGGCGGGCGATGGGTGCGGAGTTCTTATATGCAATGGTGCCGCTCAACATCGTTCAGCAGCAGCGGGCTCTTGAAAGTGCGGGCTATCGGCTGCTGGGTTTTCTGCCGGGCTATGACCGGCAACTCGTTGCGCCCGGTGTTGTGAAGCGCATCTATCTTGCCGCCTATGCAAAGCTTCTGGCATCCGAAGACAAGGTGCTGCGGCCAGACCCGAAGAACCTTACACCGCGAGCCAGACGGGTCTTCGAACTCTTGTTTTCAAACTGAATCCACTGAGCGAGATCGATGCTCGGAGGACAACTGCGGCCTAACCATAGCGACAGGACACCACGCTACAGTCGAGGACTACAACGAAAGAGCGCATGGCAACCCGTCCAAAGCGCGGTACCCAGTCACTGGCAGTCAAGGCCGCGGAGCTTGCGTTCGCGGTGCCACAGGTCGTCGCGCACCGAGTTGGCCTTCGAGGCGTGCATGTTCTCAACGCGCGACATCCGCGCGCCATCAGCTACTGGCGCTGGATCAGCTCGATCTTGTATCCGTCCGGATCCTGAACAAACGCAATGACCGTCGTGCCGCCTTTGACTGGACCTGGCTCGCGTGTCACCAAGGCGCTGGCGGCCTTCACGCGTTCGCAGGTGCCGTGGATATCGTCGACGCCGATAGCGATATGTCCGAAGCCGCTGCCGAGGTCGTAACTCGTCACACCGTAGTTGTAGGTTAGCTCGATCACCGCCTGCTGCGACTCATCGGCATAGCCTACGAATGCAAGTGAATACTGTTGATCGGGGCGGTCGGTTGTACGCAGCAATTGCATCCCCATCGACTTCGTATAGAAGTCGATCGAGCGCTGCATGTCGCCGACGCGCAGCATGGTGTGAAGCAGACGCATGTTCAAGCCTCGCTATGGCCGAGCCGATATCTGGCAGGATACCCGCAGCTACTGCGGCCGCGAGGTTCTCAACAATTCCTGAACACACGTTAGCGATTCGGCGCGCAAGTGTGCGTTGTGGGTGAACGCCACCTGAATCGCAACCGGCTGCAACAGGCACGCGATACCGTCATCGTCGTCATCGCTGATCCTCCAGAGAATCGCACCCGACACTCCGTCAAGCTCCGGCGTCCAGATCGTTACACCGTCCATGCGTTCCGCGGTGCGTGCATAAAGATAGCGCTCCGCATCGATCGATTCCGTAAACAACACCAGTGGCTTGGTATAGACGCAGCCGTCGATTCGACGTGCATTGCACGCCGGATAGCCGACGAGAACATACGTCGACGGTGTCGAGGCGGCGACCGTCGCGCACGTCGTGGAGCTTGCCTCCCAATTTGCGCATAGTCGCTGAGCCAGCAATGGATCGCCAATCCATAAAATCGCGACGTCGTTGTCTGGATGCACGACGAGGCGAACGCGGGCTGAACGCAACGGTGCGACACGCCCGTCGCGCGGGAGCGGAATGGCGAGGTCGCCCCAAGGTGCTCGCTCGAATATGTGGGCGGCGGTCACCAGCCCCACGCGACCACCTTCGCGCACCAGTCCCGCAGAGGCCAGCGGCTCGAGTCGGCCCTGACTGAGGCGCGCCAAGGGCACTGCCCGTTTGAGTAATGCAATGCGGATGGCATCCGCACGGGCGGGCGCCACTCGCGCGCCGATTCCAATCGGAACTGTTTCTATCGTCTGCCAAGCCATTCGTCGACAGTAGCGCGATCGGCCATGCGCGAACACGCAAAGAAGTACGTTTTAAGACGACGATGCGCATTAAGACTCGCTTTGATGGCAGGCGCCGCCGGGGGAGTCAATCCCAGTTTTAGGCGACTTCCGTATTGGCACGACCCCCGCACGCAAGCGGGAGGCTTAGACTGCGTTGACCTGCAACGCGCACATCGCGTTCGCAGTACCAAACCCCAAAGTTAGAAAAGTTCGTGGAGGAACAATGAGGTCATTTGTTAAGCGAAGCATTGCCCCATATTTAGCAGGTATGGCGCTGGTCAGCGCAGCGGCATTACCAATCACTGCTGCCCAGGCGGCGGAGCCGGAGAACCGATTTAGGCCGAGCGGACCCGATGGCGTAGGCAGCCCCAGTCCGGTCAAGAAACCTAGGTGGACTATTCAGGATTTCGAAAACCGCGCCGCTGCGAATCCGGTACCCGGCGCGCTGCTCGGCCTGCCGGCGAAAAATGTCTTCGTGCTGTTCTCGCAATGCCGCGCGATGTCGTCAACGGTCTTTCCGGCGCTCGTCGCTGGCGAAACCGATGCGATCGTAGGCGACACTCCGTTTGCATTCGCATCCGTATTGCCCGGTATCGCTCCTACGTGCTTCAACCCGCAAAACGAGCACAACATCGTCGTCAACCCTGTGAACGCAAACCATTTGGTGACTTCGGCCAACGAATACCGCGGCAACGTACATATTGTTTACGTCTCGTTTGACCGCGGTGCGAATTGGAGCAACGTCGTGCTGCCCGGCTGGACACGCGACACCGGTGGCACCGGCCAGTTCAGCCACATGGACTCGTGTGGCGACCCTGTGTTGGCGATATCGCGCGATGGCACGCGTCTGTACTACGCGGGATTGGTCTGCAATTTCGAAGGGCCCGGCAATTACCAGCTGCGCAGTGGTGTGGCGGTCGCCGTCTCGACGGACGGCGGCGTCACATGGAGCGCGCCGACCATGGTGCACTCGACTTCCAGCGGCAACTTCTTCCATGACAAGCAGTGGATGACCGTCGCTCCCGATGGCACAGTCCATGTCACGTGGACCCGGTTCCAGCAGACGGCCAACGGCAAGTTCGGCGCATCGCCGATCTACATCGCCTCATCGAAGAGCGGCGGCCAGAGCTTTAGCGGGCCCAAGCAGGTGAGCGATGATGCGCATCCGTTCAATCAGGGATCGGTGCCCGCTGTTGCGCCCAACGGGACGATTTATGTCTCGTACATCGCTTCGACGCCGGAAACCGGCTTCGCGGGAGACGCGGTTGTACTCGCGCGATCAACCGATGGTGGCAAGAAATGGATCAATGTTCAAGGCCCGCGTATCTACGACGACTACAACTGCTACCCGCTGCAGCTACCCGGCACCGGCCAAGGCCGACAGACGTTAAGTGCGCAGAACTATCGGATTCATTCGTTCCCGTCGATTGCTGTCGACTCCTCGACAGGCCGCGTGCACATCGTGTGGACCGACAACCGCGCACACCCGAGCTGCGGCTACGAAAAGGGAGGAACCTTCAATCCGGCGATGGGCAACACGCAGAATCAAACCTGGTACATCAGGACCGACAACGGTACGAGCTTCACCGCGCCAGTTGCGCTTAGCCCTCCGTTCGACGACACGCTGTTCCCGGCAGTCGCGGCCCGCGATGGCAAGGTTCTGGTCGGCTCCTACACGCGCAAGTTTGCGAAAACGGCGGGCGGATTCGGCCCGGACTACCGTTGCTCGGTACGCGGGGTGACGGTCAATGAACCGCCTTACCCCGACGGCACGCTGCTCTTGGCCGCATTCGGCACGGGCGTGAACCTGCAGACAAACGTTTGCATTGATTACGCGGCGCGCAGATCCGAAGACGGTGGCCAGAACTTCCTGGCCGAGACACGACTGTCGAGTGAGTCGTCGAACCCATGGGTGCTGTTCACCGGTTCCTTCATCGGCGATTACACGGGTGTCGAGCTCGATTCAAACAATCGTGGCGTCGCCGTATGGACCGATTTCCGCGGCAATCCAGGAACCGGATCGGGACGGATAACGCCGCCCAATCAGGACGCAATCGTGCGCACGCTTCCATAAAAGACACGCAGCAACGCACCGGACAGTGCAAGCGGCGGGCACAAGCCCGCCGTTTTTTTATCAGTTAAGCGGTGACGAGCCCGGCATAGCCGGTAACGGCTCATGTGACCGGAGCACGTGCACCATGACAGTGGCCACGGCGGACACACATTCATGTCTGTTAGGCGATCGCGGCCGGGACCGCTATGAATCGCAGCAGCACCCACCGCTTCAAATGCCGGCGTACCACTGGTAGCCGTTATCTTCCCAGTAGCCGCCCATGCCGCCCGCAATTTTCGCAAAACTTTCGACGAGCTCGATGCGCATCACGTATTTGGCGTGCTTGTAGCCGAGCTGCCGCTCGACTCGCAGACGAATCGGCGCGCCGTTGGCAATCGGCAGATCCTTCCCGTTCAAACCGTACGCGAGCATCGTTTGCGGATGCAGCGCATCGTCCATATCGATGCTCTCGTAGTAGTACTCCGGCGTCAGGCTGCCTCCCATTGCATCGGCGCAATGGAACACGACGTAGCGCGCGCTTGCCTGCGGCTTCACCAACGCCAAGACGTTTGATAGCGGCACTCCGGTCCACTTTCCGATAGCGCTCCAGCCTTCGACGCAATCATGACGCGTGATCTGCGTGCGGGGTGGCATCGCACGCAGCTCCGCCAGTGACAGCTTGATTGGTTTCTCGACCAGCCCGCCGACTTCGAGCTGCCAGCCTGCAAATCCGTTCTTGGCGAGCGCCTGGTACTCGCCACCCTCTGGCATCGACGTGCCATTGCTGCGAAAAGACGGCGACAGATCAGCCTCGGTAAATTCCTGCGCCATCGACGGACGCGAACCGAGCAGCCGATGGACGCTGCGGCTCACCTTCTCATGCGTACGCAACACTCTCGGAAACCACTCGGTCTCTGACAGTCGATCGCAGCCGGTGAGCCAAAGCGCACCGACGCTCCCCGCGCTCAACAAGAAACGTCGCCTGGAATGACTGTCAGCGCTCATCTCACGCTCCTGTCTTGATTCGATAGCGGCCGGTGATCATCGACCTGATGTGATTCCAGAATCCGCTGATGATCACTTCGAACACGTGCACCGCGAGGAATAGAAACAGCAGCCACGCAACGATGAAGTGAATCGTGCGCGCCGATTGCCGGCCGCCGAGCAGATCGACCCAGCCCGGAAAGATCGAATTGAGCCATGGCGACATTCCCCATCCGGCGAGTATGACCAGCGGAAGCAAAACAAATAGCACGCTCAGGTACGCGAGCTTTTGCAGCACGTTGTAGCGCTTTGCCGCTTCGCCGCTCGGATGCTTGAACTTGACATGGTCGACGATCGACGTACCGATGCCACGCAGCTCTGTGCCAGTTGGCGTCAGATCGCGCATCAAGTGACGGCTGAACAGCGAATACAGCACATACGCCACACCGTTCAGCACGAAGATCCATGCGAAGAAAAAGTGCCAGTCGCGCGCCATTGCAAGCGAATACCCGCCGGGGATGGTTAACCACGAAGGAAACGCGTGCGCATTGGGTTCGCCGTTCGGATATTTCGAAAGCCCGAGCAGGCCGGTGGTCTCGAACTCGCGGCCGAATACGCGCGTGACGCCGACGCGTTCACCCGCGCCGCCATCGCGCGTTGTGATTTGCAGCAGCGGTGGCCGCCCGGAATAGGAGGAATCGCCCCAATACAGCGCTGAATGCGCATTAAAAATATGCAGCCCGCTCATGAACAGCACCGTTAACGCAATGAAGTTGGTCCAATGCATGATTCGCACCGGCAGCGTATGGCGGTAATACAGATAGCTCGGCGGCGCGGAAGACGTTATCGAGGCAGCGGCCATAGGTGGGCTCTTATCGATGGAACCGACGTGTAGGTCGGTTCACGACGCATGAACTTACAAACGCCCGACCTTTTGCGCGCCCTTTGCATGCAAGCGCGAGATCAACACGCACGGCTGCGCAAGTCATTACCTCGCTCTGGATCTCTCGATTAGTCGCTCGAAGAAATACGGATCAGATCTCCGGTCCACTTGTTGATGGTGGCACGGAGAACCCTGCCACGACAGCGCTTGGAAGGCTCATCGCAATGGCGCGTTCCCTCAACATGCCAGACCCGCTCTTCATCGGTAGGTTTGTCCTCATGAAATCTGGCTTTGTAGGGCTTGTTCTTGCCAACAGCCTCTTTGCCGAACACGGGAATCATTGCTTTCATCGCCAAGTGAACAGCAGTCTCTTCATCGGGAACCGCCGGCCACCGAAAGCCCAGCATACGTCTGAGAAGAACAAGATTGTCCAGGACTGGATTCAAGTGCGCCTCAGACTGCTCGGCTTCCCGCCAGATAAAACTGGAACCGCTCGTGGAAGAAACGACATCACCATCATTCATAAACACAAGAACTCGACTAGATTGCTTTGGCGCATCAAACCCGCATTGGCCTCTGATATTGAAGGCCACCGGAATGTCTCCACCGAGTTTGTCTTTGTCCGGGAATCCTTTGAACGCTTCGTCAACGCGAACATCGTACGTGTCTTTGCCAAGCGCGGATTTCTGCTGAACCGTCCCGAGAAAAACTTTGGCATGTTCCGTGTAGTTTTTATACGGGCTTGTGTCAGTCGGCAGCGAGCAAGCAAAGGCAGCCGTTGCGCCGCAAAGTCCGATCAGAACAATGAAAAACCTGTGCATCACCTTTATCTTCATTGACGATTTCCTTATCGAGATAGCGGCCATAAGAAGATCGGCGATCGATGGGACACAGTTGTCGCCAATGGAGAAGCAACTTACACGAGCGGAATCGATGATGCACTGCACCCAATAGCGTGGATCAACCGTACTTCTTACAACTTATTTTCATGATTCGTTCAAGGCCTAATTTTCGTGATTCGCTCAAGACCATCGGGAGCAAATTAGGGATCTTGCCTGGGTTGTAAGTCCGGAGTAATCCGTATGAAAACGCTTTTTGCTCTACTCCTATCAGTCGCGGTTACGGCGGTGTGTGCGCAGTCACCGGAGAACGAGCATGGGAGTGATCCAGATTCAGTGCGCGCGTGGTCAGCATTTAGTGCAAACAACTACAGCGCCGCGTTGACAAGCTATCGCAAGGCTGCCGCGCGCAACTACGCGCTGGCGCAATTCAACCTCGGTGTGATGCTGATCCAAGGACTGGGTGCAGAATCGAATCCGAAGGAGGGTGTCGCCTGGTTGCGCAAGGCGGCCGACAATAATCTGCCGCGCGCGCAGTACGTCCTAGCGAGTTTGCATGAACGCGGCGAGCACGTTACCAAGTCGATGACTGAAGCCACGATGTGGTACCGCAAGGCGGCCGAGCGGGGATTTCGCGACGCGCAGGTGAGTCTGGCGACGCAGTATTTCCTTGGACGCGGCGTTTCTCAGGACTATAAGCAGGCCGCCAACTGGTATGAGCTCGCAGCGGCGCAAGGCGATCCGGGCTCGTGCTACGTGATCGCCAGTTTGTACGAGCAGGGTACCGGCGTCCCTCAGGACTTGGAACGCGCACAAGGCTGGTACGCGCAGGCCGCGGCGCGGGGAGACCCCATCGCCGAAATCAAGGCGCGTGAATTGCAACGGCGACTGCGCTCCATTTGATTGGTATTGCCCTTTCCGGCATGGACTATCGAAGGCTTGCAGTCCGGAGTGTTGCAGAGTGCCACACTGCGTGTTCAATCGAGAGTCAGTGCCGTTCGTGGACATATAGACCCGCGCAACGGAACAACACGTTTGACAATGGCGATGACGGTGCGACCTGTTTCCTCCAGTCAGGAATTCCACAGCGTGAATACGCTCGTGGATACGTTTCGGGGATCAAACCACCTCCGCCGGTAGCGAGCCGTTAGCGGCGACACCTAGGAGTCCATGTTTCAGTGGTGGCGTTGACGAACTGAGGCAGCGCGTTGAACAAGCCCGTCATGATTCGCAATCCTTCTTCTGCAACCTTGCTGAGCAGATGCTCGTCCGGTGCGTGTTGCGAACACGCTGGATAGGAATGTGGCACCCACAGTGTCGGCAGGCCCAGCACTTCGGCAAAGCAGTCATTCGGCAATGAGCCGCCAAGATTGGGCAGGATCACCGGCGCGCGGCCGGTCGATGCCTCGATGCTTTGCGCGGCCCAGC
Organism: Burkholderiaceae bacterium; assembly: GCA_039931935.1. Classification (GTDB taxonomy): domain Bacteria; phylum Pseudomonadota; class Gammaproteobacteria; order Burkholderiales; family Burkholderiaceae_F; genus JACCZX01. The sequence goes on from JBDTQZ010000005.1 coordinate 12,953, forward strand.
GTACCCAGGGGTTGTCGGGGTCCAGCCGCGTCGCCGCCATCGGCACGCTGCGGTCAGCGACGATCTTGACCTGAGCGAAGCCGCGCGTGTCGAGGTGCGCGCGCATCGCCGGAATGAATGTTGTGTGATCGCACCCTGCGACAAAGCGCACTTGCATGTGCGCGCGGGCGCTGCCCGGAATCGCATTGACCGGGTGCTCGGGATTACCGGTCTTGAAGGCCAGCACTTCGAGCGTGTTCCACCCAAAGACGCGTTCCGCCGGCGACAGTCCGGGCTCGCCCCAGTCGATGTCAATCGCCGGGCCGGCGGGTTCACCGGGTTCAATCTTCGCGAGTGCTTGTTTCACCGTTGCGGGCATCGGTGGCGGGCGCAACCCTTGGACCGTGATCGCGCCGCGCGCATCGACCATCGACGCAATCGCATGCGCGAGGATCGTGCCGGGGTTGGCCAGCAGGCCGCCCCAGTTGCCTGAGTGATGCGCACTCGCGCGCAGCTCGACGTTGAGGCCGAAGTTGAAAGCGCCGCGCGAGCCCAGGAACAGCGTTGGTGTATCCGCGCGTAGGCGCGGTCCATCGCTCGCGATGAAGACATCGGCAGCAAGCTCGCTCTTGCGTGATTCGCAGATCGCGCGCAGACCCGGCGAGCCGATTTCCTCGCCCATCTCAATCAGCCACTTGACGTTGAAGCCGAGCACGTCGCGCGTGGCGAGTACGTTAGCGAGCGCCGCGATGTTGATCGAATGCTGACCCTTGTTGTCGGCCGTGCCACGTCCGTACCAGCGATTGCCTTGCTCCTCGAGCACCCACGGCGAGCCGGCCTGGGTCCACTGTGCGTCGTAGCCGAGCACCACATCGCCATGGCCATAAGTCAGCATCGTGGTCGCTGCGGGATCTTCGATGCGCTCGGCAAACAGCATCGGCGGAGCCGAGGCGACCGGGTTGTCCCACAGGCTCCAGGTGAAGCCAAGCTCCGCGAGCGACGGTCCGATCTCGTCCGTCAGGTAACGCCGGAGTTCTGCGGCGCGCTCGGGGTTCTGGCTTTCAGTGCGATAGGCAACGCGCCGCGCAAGCGAGTTGCGCAGAGAGATGAGATCGACGGAGGGTCTGATCATGGCGCACCTGGGCGCCACGATAGCGCAGTGGTTCGACGGTTGTTGCAGAACCACGAAGGTCTAGCGTGGAACTCCGCGCACTTCGACGGACGCCTGCGCCAGCAGCGCGCCGTCAACAGTTTCCACCCGGATCTGATGACGGCCCGGCGCTGGCAGCCTGATCATCGCCTCGCGGACACCGCACGGCGCCAGCGATTGAGCACCTAGCTTTAGACACACGCGCGTTGCTTGCGGCGCATCGACGCGTACCAGCATCGATTGGCGCGACGCGGGAATATCCGGGTCGGGCGCGATCACAGTGCCGTTGGCGGGCGCGACGACGCGCGGCGCCGCTTCTGCAGTCGGCATGCTGATCGTTGTGACTTTTGCGCTCGACTCCGTTCCGGCGACGAACCATTCGCGGCGTGCCGGTTCGACCGCGGGGGCGAACACGACTTCACGTTGCACGACCCCGACTGGAGCGCTTGGCGGGCGGCTCGGCTGGTTTGCATGCAGGTGATCGACCATCTCGCGCCATATCGGGGCGGCGCCGGTAACACCCGACACGTCCCACATCGGCGCGCCCGAAAAATTGCCGACCCATACGCCGACGGTGTAACGATCGGTATAGCCGATCGCCCAGTTATCGCGCATGCCTTTGCTGGTGCCGGTCTTCACCGCCGCCCACGAGCGCGCTGATAGCGGACTTGAAAGTCCGAATGTCGAGGCGCGCGCGGCAGAGTCAACCAGCATGTCGGACACGATGAAGCTGGCTTCGGCGGAAAGTACGCGCACCGCCTCGCCGCCGTCGCCCACGCTTCGCTCGATCTGAAGGTGCGCCGGCGACCACATGCCGCCATTAGCGAGTGCACGGTAGGCGTTGGTCAGCGCGAGCAAGTTGGTCTCGCTGCCACCGAGTGCGAGCCCGTACCCGTAATACTCGCCGTCGTGCTTGACGCTCGACATACCGAATGACTGCAGCGTTTGCCGAAAGCGCTCAACGCCGACCAGCTGCAACGTTCGGACCGCCGGAACGTTCAGCGATGCAGCGAGTGCTGAGCGCACCGACACGGTGCCCTTGAAATCGCGCTCATAGTTTTGCGGAACGTACAAGCCGCTCGG
>JBDTQZ010000006.1:0-13799 GCA_039931935.1 Burkholderiaceae bacterium
ATCCGTCAATGGCATCGAGGTCATCTATAACCATGTGATTCTGGTGCTCAAAGGCGTGTCGCTGACCGTGCCGGAAGGCGGCATCGTGGCACTGCTGGGCGCCAACGGCGCGGGCAAGACCACCACTTTGCGCGCGGTATCGAATCTGCTGCAGGGCGAACGCGGCGACGTCACCAAAGGTTCGATCGAATATCGCGGCGAGCGTATCCAGGGTCTGACGGCGTACGACCTCGTTAAGCGCGGCGTTGTACAGGTCATGGAGGGTCGGCGCTGCTTTGCGCACCTGACAGTCGAAGAAAACTTGTTAACGGGCGCGTACTCACGCAGCTCGTCGGGACGCGGAACGTCGCGTCCGGACATTGCGGCTGATCTCGACAAGGTCTATACCTACTTTCCGCGCCTTAAGCACCGACGCACCAGCCAGTCTGGCTATACCTCAGGCGGCGAGCAGCAGATGACGGCAATCGGGCGCGCGCTAATGGCGCGGCCTTCAATGATTTTGCTGGATGAGCCATCAATGGGTTTGGCGCCGCAGCTCGTCGAGGAAATTTTCGACATCGTGCACAACTTGAATGCGAAGGAAGGGGTGTCGTTCTTGCTGGCGGAACAGAATACCAATCTCGCGTTGAAATACGCCAAGTACGGTTACATCCTCGAAAACGGGCGCGTCGTGATGGATGGTGAAGCGCGCTCGCTGCGCGAAAACGAGGACGTCAAGGAGTTCTACCTTGGCCTGTCGACCTCAGGGCGCAGGAGCTTCAGAGACGCGAAGTTTTACAAGCGTCGCAAGCGCTGGCTTGCTTGAGCGACCTAGTTTCCGTTCGGTAGAGTTGAAAAAAGCCGGCCGTGGCTTATGCCAGGGCCGGCTCGGCGCGCAATGCGCGCAAGCGCTGCTTAGGGCTTTGCCTTTTCGGCCGGTTGGCCGGGAATCGCGCTTGGAACGGTGCCCGGCGCGTACGCCGCGTCTACGTCCGCCGCCATGGCCAGCCCCTTGGCGTTGCGCTTCACCTTCTGCCACACCGTTTCATGATACTTATTGAACTCGTCTCTGGAGATCATGCCGTCGTTGTTCGTGTCCATCGCTTTCATCCGCATCTCTTGCTTCGCCGCTGTTTTTTGTTCTTTCGCTTCTTTCGTCGTAGTTGGAGCGGTCGTTTGAGCGATTGCCGACCCCGTCATACCGACCACGGCCGCCCCAAACATAATTGCAATCAGTCTGCGCATACTTCCTCCTTGTAAGTTGCGCTGGCTCATCGATGTGCGCGCGCAATAAACTGAGGTTTTAGCAAGAAGAGTGCCCGACGAGGACGGCGCCGCCAATCGAGCGAGCATCTATGATGCGTGGCTACCTGCATAAGACAATTCAATGGCACTGCGCGTCTACAGCATCATCGCAATGGCGGCTCTCATCGCTTGCACCGGGCGCGATACGGGCGATGCCGCAAAAACACCGCTTCCAACGCGTCAGACAACGATCGATCCGGTCAATAAGAAGCTGGATACGGCGCGTGAGGACGCTGAGCGTCGCCGCAACCAAGCCGACGAGGTGGTCAAATGAGCGAATGCGCAAATGACTGAGCATCTTGACAACCGCGAGGCGCGCGATCCGCAACGCCGCGAGCTCGACCTTATGGGGCACTTGCCGGGCCTGCTTGCGAAAGCATTGAAGTCGCCCGGCTGGCAACGGCATCTTGGCGATCTCGACACCACACAGTTCAACAGCCGTGCCGCGCTCGCACGGCTTCCACTGCTGCGCAAATCCGAATTGCCCGCGCTGCAAAAAGCGAAGGCACCTTTCGGCGATTTCATATCCAGTGACCTCGAGCGATTCGGCCGATTGTTCACGTCGCCCGGGCCGATCTACGAGCCCGAAAGCAAACACGACGATGCATGGCGTGCATCGCGCTCGTTGCACGCGGCGGGTTTTGTCAGCGGCGACATTGTGCTCAACACCTTTTCGTATCACCTGGTTCCGGGTGGCTTCATCATGGACGGCGGCGCACGCTGCCTTGGATGTACGGTCATTCCCGCGGGTCCAGGCAACACCGAGCAGCAGCTCGACGTGATCGAGCATCTGAAGCCGGTTGCTTACACAGGAACCGCCGATTTCCTCAAGATTATTCGTGACGCCGCGGAGGCGGGCGGCCGCGATGTGTCTTCGATCAAGAAGGCGGTTGTCTCGGGCGCCGCGTTTCCGCCGTCGTTACAGGCCATTATCAAGGCGCGCGGCATCGACGCTTATCAAGCCTATGCGATCGCCGACGTCGGCGTCATCGCCTATGAAAGCCGGGCGCGCGAAGGGTTAATTGTTAACGAGGACGTACTGATCGAAATCGTGCGGCCGGGAACTGGCACCCCGGTGGCCGACGGCGAAGTCGGCGAAGTCGTCGTGACATCGTTTGACCAGGATCGCCCCTGGATTCGATTGGCATTGGGCGACTTGTCGGCGATCTTGCCCGGCGTGTCGCCGTGCGGCCGCACCAACGCGCGCATCAGGGGTTGGATGGGCCGCGCTGATCAAACGACAAAGGTCAAAGGCATGTTCGTGCGGCCCGAGCAGATGGCCGAGGTGGCACGCCGCCATGCGGAGCTAAAGCGTTTGCGTCTGGTGGTCACGCGCGCCGGTGAGGTGGATGCGATGACGTTGCGTGCCGAGTCCGAGTCACACGATCCGTCACTGCAGCGCGCTGTCGGCGAAACGCTGCGTTCGATTACCAAGCTAGGGGGTACAGTCGAATTACTGGCGCCTGGATCATTGCCGAACGACGGCAAGGTGATAGAAGACGCGCGCAGTTTCTAGCCGAACGCGCAGCTCATCGGCGCAGCAGCGCATGTCAACGACGACGCGCCGCGACCGATCCCTTTCTTGACGCTTTCTTGGGCGGCGGGCGCGTAGCGCTTTTCTTTTTGACCGCGCGCACGGTGGATTTCTTTGCGGCCGCCTTCTTCTTGACCGGGCGCGACTTGATCGGCGTCTTCCCGTTGCCGGTGCCAATGCTGCCGGTCGCGATATCGATCGCGGCCACCATCGCATCGCGCATTGAGTGCGCCATCGCATTGATGGCGTCGGTCATCGCAATTGCCGGCTTCCCGATTGCGAGCTTGACGGTTTTTGCCGGAGGCGCCGCGTCTTCTTCCTTGATGTCCCATAGCTTCAGTAGCTCGGCCTGCGTCGGCACCGAGCCCGAGGCAACGCGCTGCCTGCGTGCTGCCACCGAATCGCGAACGATCCTTTCGACGACATCGAGCGGTAGCCGGTTCAGGTCCGAAAACTTGATGAAGCTCTTGGCTGCGTTGACTCCTGTCAGTGCCTCTTTGTGCTTCAGCACGACATCTCTTTCGGCAACGTAGAGCGACATATGACGGCGGCCGGACTCGAGGGCGAACAGCGGCCCGTCCAATTCATAGAACGCCAGGCCGTAGCGCATGCTTTCGCGCACCCCGCGCGCAGAGCGCCGGATCATGCTGCACAAACGCGCCATCGCCACGCGACGATCCGGCGGCAGATCGCGCAAATATGCGCCCACCGTCGAAGCAGTCGAGGTCATGTCATTTCCTCCGGCAATCCACACGCAAACGGGCGATTTTACCGCGTTCGCCAAGTACGGTGTATCAGTCAGCCCGGGGCCCGTAGAAAACGAAGTCGGCGGTGAAGTCGACGCGAAGCAGTTGATTCAATTGTGAAGCTTCGCATCGCGCGGGCGGCATGCCGCCCGACGTGTTGATTCGCTGCACATGGCTGACGTTGTCGAGTGCGCCCTTGCCGAAACTGCGCGTTGTCAGCAGTAGCCAGCGCAGGTCGGTCGGCTTTGCCGCCTCGTCGTACGCCGCGATCGTCGAAACGAGCCTGCTGCCGTCGTCGTGCTCGAATGAAAAGTTGGCGCCGTGTTTGCCCACCGTCTTGCCGCCCGGGTCCAGCAAATCAGCCTGTGGCTGGCGAAATACCCACACCGGACCGGTGTCGCGCTTCTCACAGCGGAATATCTGTACTCCACGTGAGGCCAGTTGGAGCGTGGGCACATGCGTCGATGGGACTTTGATCTTCGAGAAAAAGCCGAGGCTTGGGGCGGGAACCGGAGCCTGTGCGGTTGACGGAGAACCGGAAGCCGGCGGGAACGCCGGACGTGGCGTGGCGCACGAGGCCAAAAATGCAACACAACCCGAGCCGATGATGAATAGAGTCCGATTCATAAAAGCAATTTTCTCGCAATTGGAGATTACACAAACGAGCGCTTGGTTATTGCGTTGCAATATCGCGTTTGAGTTGTAGGCACGGCGCGGCGGGCCTATAGTCGCGCGGCATCTCATGTTTTATGGCGCATAAAAGAGCGCTTGCGTTGAAGGTTATCTGAATTCTTTGCGCGAGCAGCCAATAATCAAAGTGCGACAGCATCAATACCACCGGGAGATTCAATGAATGCACCACTGAGTCGACGCCAGTTCTTCCGAATTTGCGCGACGGGACTCGGCACGTCTTCGGCGGTCGGGCTCGGCTTTTCGCCGCAGCTCGCACTGGCCGAAGTGCGCACGTTCAAGCTTGCGCAAACTACGGAGACACGAGGCACGTGTCCGTATTGCTCGGTCAGTTGCGGCGTCATCATGTACACGCGCGGCCACAAAGAGAAAAACACCAAGACCAGCATCATTCATATCGAGGGCGATCCCGATCATCCGGTGAATCGCGGCACGCTGTGCCCGAAGGGTGCTGCGCTGCTCGACCTGGTGCACTCGCCGCATCGCCTGCAGTATCCGCAGGTACGCGAGCCAGGCGCCAACGAGTGGAAGCGCATTTCGTGGGACGACGCGCTCACGCGCGTGGCCAAGCACATGAAGGCTGACCGCGACGCCAACTTCGTCGAGACCAACGACAAGGGCGTCACGGTCAACCGCTGGAACACGACCGGTTTTCTGATCTCGAGTGCGATCTCGAACGAGCCGGGTTACCTTGCAGTGAAAATGGCACGCGCGCTCGGGATGGTCGCGCTCGATACCCAAGCGAGGGTTTGACACGCGCCAACGGTGTCCAGTCTGGGCCCGACATTTGGCAGAGGTGCGATGACCAACCACTGGGTGGACATCAAGAACACTGACCTCGCAATCATCATGGGCGGCAACGCCGCCGAAGCACACCCGTGCGGCTTCAAGTGGGTGACGGAAGCGCTCGAGCACCGCAAAGCAAAGCTGATCGTGGTCGATCCGCGCTTTACCCGCTCGGCGGCGATCGCCGATGTATACGCGCCGATTCGAGTCGGCACTGACATCGCGTTCCTCGGCGGCGTCATCAACTACCTGGTGTCGAACAACAAGATTCACCAGGAATACGTCAAGGCGTATACGAACGCGCCGTTCCTGATCAAAGACGAGTTCGCGTTCAACGACGGGTATTTCTCCGGTTATTCAGCCGAGAAGCGCACCTATGACAAGTCAAGCTGGGGCTACCAACTAGGAGCCGACGGCTACGCGATGATCGACGAGTCGTTGGAAAATCCGCGCTGCGTGTATCAGCTGATGAAGGCGCACTACTCGCGCTACACGCCGGAGATGGTCAATCAGATCTGCGGTACGCCGAAGGAGAAATTCCTGCAGGTGTGCGACTTGATCGGCTCGACCGCGACTCCCGCGCGCGTGATGACGATTCTGTACGCGCTCGGTTGGACGCAGCACTCGGTCGGCTCGCAGAACATCCGCACGATGGCGATGATCCAGTTGCTGCTCGGCAACATGGGCCGCTCCGGCGGCGGCGTCAACGCGCTGCGCGGTCATGCGAACGTGCAGGGCATTACCGACATGTGCGCATACTCCGAGGTGCTGCCCGGCTATCTGTCGGCGCCGACCGACGCCGACGATACGCGCGAAAAGTACACCGCCGCGCGCACGCCGAAGCCGCTGCGTCCGAATCAGATGAACTACCCGCAGAACTTTGCAAAATGGCACGTCAGTCTGCAGAAAGCATGGTTCGGCGATAACGCGACCAAGGAAAACGACTACGCGTATGACCTGACACCAAAACGCGACGGCGCGTACGACGTGCTGGCGATTTTCGAGCGGATGTATCAGGGCCGGGTCAATGGATTCATTACGCAAGGCATGAATCCGCTGGCGGCGTTGCCGAACAAGAAGAAGCTCACCGCTGCGTTATCGAAGCTGAAGTATCTGGTCATCATCGACCCGCTGCGCACCGAGACCGGGGAGTTCTGGAAGAACTACGGCGACTCGAATAACGTCAAGCCGGAGGACATCAAGACCGAAGTGATCATGCTGCCGGCCAACGTCATCCACGAAGAAGCCGGGTCGTTTACCAGCTCGGGCCGAGTAGCGCAATGGCATTGGGCAGCCGCCGAGCCACCGGGCGAAGCCAAGATCGATCGCGAGATCATCGGCAGCTTGTTCATGAAGCTGCGCGAGATGTACGCCAAAGACGGCGGCAAGAAGCCGGACGCGATCATGAAGCTCACGTGGAATTACGCGAACCCGAACGTGCCGAGCGGGGAAGAGGTGCTGCGCGAAATCAGCGGCCGTGCGTTGACCGACGTGGTCGATCCCAAGGACAAGACCAAGACGCTGGTAAAGGCGGGTGAGCAGCTTGCGGGCTTCGGTTTGCTGCAGGACGACGGCTCGACCGCATGCGGCAACTGGCTGTATTGCGGCGCGTGGTCACAGGCCGGCAACCTGACCGCACGGCGCGATTCGAACGATCCGGGTGGCCTTGGTAACAACCTGGCGTGGGGTTATTCGTGGCCGGCCAACCGGCGGGTTCTTTACAACCGTGCCGGCGCCGATCCGAGCGGCAAGCCGTGGGATCCGAAGCGCGGCGGCATTCGCTGGGACGGCAAGCGCTGGGTCGGAATCGACGTGCCGGATATGGCTCCCACCCTTGGGCCGGACAGCGGTGCGGGGCCGTTCATCATGACCAACGAAGGTGTGGCGCGGCTGTTTGCGCCGGCGATGAACGAAGGTCCGTTTCCCGAGCACTACGAACCGTTTGAAACGCCGATCGGCACCAACCCGCTGCATCCGAAGGTGGTCAGCAATCCAGTTGCACGAGTGTTCAAGGGCGACATGGAATCGTTCGGCAAGGCGGATCACTTCCCCTATGCGGCAACGACGTACCGCCTGACCGAGCACATGCACTTCTGGACCAAGAACGTCGAGTCGAACGCAATCGTGCAGCCGGCGCAGTTCGTCGAAATTGGCGAAAAGCTGGCAAAGGCGAAAGGCATCGCCAATGGCGATCGAGTCAAGGTGACCAGCAACCGCGGGGAAATACAAGCCAAAGCGGTCGTCACCAAGCGCGTCGCCGATCTGACTTGCAATGGCAAGGAGGTGATGACGGTGGGGATCCCGATTCACTGGGGCTTCATCGGGGTCGCGAAGAGCGGCTTTCTGGCGAACACCCTGACGCCGTATGTGGGCGACGCCAATTCGCAGACGCCGGAATACAAGGCGTTTTTGGTCAACATCGAGAAAGCGTAGGAGCAAACCATGCCATCTATGCAATCACTCGATATTCAAAAGCGTTCGGCCACGACCACCGCGACTCCGCAGGTTCGCATTGCCGGCGAGCCCGTTGCCAAGCTGATCGACATCTCCAAGTGCATTGGCTGCAAGGCGTGCCAGGTCGCGTGCATGCAGTGGAACGATCTGCGCGACGATATCGGCACAACCGTCGGGGTGTACGACAATCCGATCGATCTGACCGATCAGTCGTGGACGGTGATGCGGTTTGCCGAAATCGCGCGCGATGACGGCTCGATGGAGTGGCTGATCCGCAAGGACGGCTGCATGCACTGTGAGGATCCGGGCTGCCTCAAAGCGTGTCCGGCGCCCGGAGCAATCGTCAAGTACGCCAACGGCATTGTCGATTTCATCTCCGAGAACTGCATCGGCTGCGGCTATTGCATCGCCGGTTGTCCGTTCGACATTCCGCGTATCAGCAAGAAGGACAACAAGGCATACAAATGCTCGCTGTGTTCCGATCGCGTCGCGGTTGGAATGGCGCCAGCATGCGTCAAGACCTGCCCGACCGGCGCGCTGCAGTTCGGCACCAAGGTCGATATGGTCGCGCGCGGCGAAAAAAGAGTGGTCGATCTGAAGGAGCGTGGCTTCCAGCAGGCGGGTCTTTATAACCCGCAGGGCGTGGGTGGCACGCACGTGATGTACGTGCTGCAGCATGCCGATCGGCCGGGGTTGTACAACAACCTGCCGGCCGATCCGACGATCAGCCCGTGGGTCAGCCTGTGGAAAGGCATCGCCAAGCCGCTGATGGCACTCACCCTCGGGATTGCCGCGCTCGGCGCATTCTTCCACTACGTCACGCGCGGTCCGAAAGAGGTGGACGAGACGACCGATTCGGGCGGGCGCACCGTGGCTCGTCATGACAACACGCCACGATAGGGAGATCTAATGGCAGTTGTGATGAGAAGTGGAGAGATCCGGCGTTACGACGCAAACGAGCGGCTCAATCATTGGGCCGTTGCGATTCTGTTCATCTTGCTCGCGGCTTCGGGGCTCGCGTTCTTCCATCCGGCATTCTGGTTCCTAAGCGCATTGCTGGGTGGAGGCAACTGGGCACGCATCCTGCATCCGTTCCTCGGCGTGCTGATGTTTGTGCTGTTTCTGGTGATGGCGATGCGTTACTGGACCGATAACAAGATCCAGGATTACGACCGCGAATGGAGCAAGCGACTGCCCGACTTCATCGAAAACCGCGATCACGACCTGCCGGCGATCGACAAGTACAACATCGGACAGAAGTGGGTCTTCTGGATCACGGTGATCACGATGACGTTGATGATCATCTCCGGCATCATCATATGGCGGCCCTACTTCGCTGACGCATTCGCCATCAACGTCATCCGTGTTGCAGCGGTCGTGCACGCTCTCTCGGCGTTTGTCCTGATCCTCGCCATCATCGTGCACATTTACGCAGGCGTTTTCTGGGTCGCCGGTGCACTGCGTGCGATGACTCGTGGTTACGTGTCGCACAACTGGGCCCGGCACCATCACCCGCTGTGGTACCGGCGCATGACGGGCGGCAACGCCGAATAGACGCGCCCTGGCTTTGCTGACGTTTGCTTGACCTGGCGGCAGGAGCGATCCTGCCGCTTTTGCTTCAAACTTGACCCTATGGCGACACCCATCATCACCGATGGCAGCCTCGATCGCGTGCGCAAGACGCCGCGGGTCGTGCTGCCTGTCCGTGCGGACATCTTTGCCGAACGTGCGGCGCGCTTTGCAAGCGTGGCTGCGGGCAATGCGATGTCGGGGTACCTGCAACTGATGGCCAAGGTAGCGCGCGCGCAGCAATCGGCGCTCGTTGGCCGCACGGCTGACCCTGTGCCCGAAGCTGCATTGACCGCGAGTCGCGAGTATGGAATGCCGCCGCTATCGGCGCAGTCGCACGAGCGCTCACCGCAATGGCGTGCGGATCTGACCGATATCGTCAGCCACGTGCGTGCGCAATCGACCAATGATGTGCAGGCCGCGCTTGCGACGCTCGATGCGCTTGACCATGCGTCGCAGGAATCACTGGCCGACCGTGTGCTGGCCGGCACATCGCTGGACGAAGAAGCCGCGCTGGTGCCATTTGTCGGCGCCGCGCTGCAAACCTATTTCACGCGGCTCGCTGCAACGCTGGATGTCGCCTCGGTCGAGCAGTGCGACATTCCCGGCATTTGTCCCGTCTGCGCGTCACGGCCGGTCGCGAGCGTGCTGCGGATCGGTGGTGAGCAGGCAAACCTGCGCTATCTGGTGTGCTCGCTTTGTGCGACCGAATGGAACATGTCGCGTATTCAGTGCACGTCGTGCGATACCGACAAAGGTGTCAAATACTTGGTGCTGCAGGCGGAAGGGGACTCCAAGACAGAAGTGGCGGCACGCGCCGAAACCTGCGACGAGTGCAAGAGTTATCTGAAAATCTTTTATCAGGAAAAAGACCCGCAGCTCGATCCGACCGCAGACGACCTGGCAACGTTGGCGCTGGACCTGCTCGTCGATGAGCAAGGCTACGCACGCTCGGGGCCGAACTTGTTGTTTCATCCTGGAAGTACTTAGCCATGCCGAACTTGGCTCTGCCCGGTGCGGGCGAATCAAGCGACGGCAAGACAGGCGGATCAAAGTCCGACTCTTCGCCCGGTGCGGCAGCGCGCCTGCCAGCGGTTGATCGGCTGCTGGCATCGCCACAACTCAACGCAACGGCTGCTGAGCACGGTACCTTGCAGGTCAAGCGCGCGGTACAGGATGTGCTCGCCGAAAACCGTGCGGCAATTGTTGCGGGCGCTACGGTCCCTGATAACGAAGCCTTGATTGCCCAGGTGGGTCTGCGTCTGTCGCAAGTCAGCTCTTCAAGGCTGCGGCGGGTATTCAATTTGAGCGGCACCGTGATTCACACCAATCTCGGTCGTGCGCTGCTGGCGGAAGAAGCGATCGAGGCCGTCGGCCACGCGATGCGAAGCTACACCGCGCTTGAGTACGACGTTGCCAGCGGGGATCGCGGCGACCGCGACCACATCGCCGAGGATTTGCTGCGCGAGCTAACCGGCGCCGAAGCGGCGACGGTCGTCAACAACAACGCTGCGGCAGTGTTGTTATCGCTAAGGGCACTAGCTGTGCGCAAGGAAGCGATCATCTCGCGCGGCGAGTTGATCGAGATCGGCGGCGCGTTCCGTATGCCCGATATCATGAAGGCCGCCGGCTGCAAGTTGGTCGAAGTCGGAACGACGAACCGCACGCATGCCCGCGACTACGAGGATGCATGCGGGTCGAAGACCGGTTTGATCGTCAAGGCGCACTGGTCGAACTACGCGATTACAGGGTTCACCGCGACGGTCGACGACGCAGCGTTGGCGCAGATCGCACACACGCGCGGCGTGCCGTATATGGTCGATCTGGGATCGGGAGCGTTGATCGACCTGTCGTTGCATGGATTACCCAAAGAGCCGTTGCCGCAGGAGTCGCTCGCGGCCGGCGCCGACGTCGTGACATTCTCCGGCGACAAGCTGCTCGGAGGGCCGCAAGCGGGATTGATCGTCGGCCGCGCGGACGCGATCGCGAAAATCAAGAAAGACCCGTTGAAACGCGCGTTGCGTGTCTCGAAGCTGACGATGGCAGCTCTCGAAGCGACGTTGCGCATCTATGCGAGTGGCCATCGGCTTACAGAACGATTGCCAACGCTTGCGTTGCTGACGCGCAGACAGGCCGACATTCGCGCGGCGTGCGAGCGAATTGCCGGGACGCTGAAAACTGCCGTCGCACCCACTTTCGCGGCCGCGATCGAAGACTGTGCAAGTCAGATCGGCTCGGGCAGCATGCCGACCGAACGTTTGCCATCGGCCGCACTGGTACTGCGCCCGAACGGCAAGGTCAGCGGCCGCGCGATCGAACGGCTGCAGCACCGATTCCGCGCGTTGCCGACGCCTGTGATCGGTCGTATTGCCGACGGCGCGCTCTGGCTTGACTTACGGTGTCTTTGGCCGCGCGACGAAGGCGCGTTTGTTCAGAATCTGAAGTCGCTTGTCACGCAATGATCATCGGGACCGCCGGACACATCGATCATGGCAAGACATCGCTGATCAAGCGCTTGACCGGTCGCGACACCGATCGGCTACCTGAGGAAATCAAGCGCGGCATCTCAATCGAGCTCGGCTACGCGTATGTGCCGGTCGGCGACGACATCCTGGGATTCGTCGATGTGCCGGGGCACGAGAGATTCGTGCACACGATGCTGGCAGGTGCCACTGGCATCGACTTCGCGCTGCTGGTTATCGCGGCCGACGACGGCGTGATGCCGCAGACCGATGAGCACCTGGACATCCTGCTGCTGCTCGGAATCGCTGCCGGCGCTGTCGCCCTGACCAAGATCGATGCGGTGTCGGCTGAACGTATTGATGAGGTTCTGCTTCAGCTGGCCGACCGTGTACGCCATACTGCTGCCGCGAACTGGCCGGTCTTTGCTGTTTCTTCGTTGACTGGTGATGGCGTGCGCGAGTTGCAGGCGCATCTGCTCGATACCGCAGCGAGCCGCGCATCCCGGCCAATAGCCGGACACTTCCGGATGGCGATCGATCGTTGCTTTACGTTGTCCGGTATCGGAACCGTTGTTACCGGCACCGTGCACGCAGGCGAAGTTCGCGTCGGCGAGTCGGTGAGCGTCGGACCGACCCTCCACGGTGCGTTGACTGCGCGCGTGCGGACGATTCATGCACAGGATCGAGCGAACACCCGCGGCGTCGCCGGACAACGCTGCGCACTAAACCTCGCAGGCGTCGAGAAAGCGCAGGTCGAGCGCGGCATGTGGGTGCAGGCGCCCTCATTAACGAACATGACGGAGCGATTCGATGCGACGCTGACTTTGTCGCCGCGCGTTGCTAACTCCATTAGCAATTCGTCGACGGTGCATTTGCACCACGGCACTGACGATGCCATGGCCAAAGTGGCGGTGCTGGACGCCACGCGCATCGAGCCTGGTGCATCACAGCTGGTATCGATGGCACTCGACCGTCAGCTCGCCGTGTGTCGTGGCGACCGGTTCGTAATTCGCGATGCATCCGCGCAGCGCACGCTCGGCGGGGGCACGGTGCTCGACGTGATGCCGCTCGGCTCCGCCGTGCGACGCGGCCGACGCGCTCCAGCGCGCCTGCAGTTATTGACGGGGCTGCGCGACGGTTCGCCGATTGATGCGTTGCGCGCGTGGCTGGATCGCGAGCCGGTGGCACTCTCGCGCATCGCGTCGGCCTGGAATCTGCGCGATGACGAACTGCGTAAATTGATCGATGCCGGCGGCGCACACGTCGCGGCTAATGTCGCTATCTCCGCTGAACACTGGCAGCAATTGCGTAATGAAGTCCTCACGGCGATCGGGCTGGCACATGAGAAAGAGCCTGAACTGCCCGGCGTTGAGCAGCAACGACTGCGGCGCATGATTGCGCCAGCGCTTGATATAGACGCGTTCGGCTCGCTGATCGACGAGCTGCTTGAACAATCATCGTTGCAGCGGCGTGGCGCATTTCTGGCGTTACCGACGCACACGGCGACGCTGGGCAAGGATCAACGCGCGCGATGGGAGCGCATCAAGCCGCTGCTCGACGATCGCAAGTTCGATCCGCCACGCGTGCGCGACATCGCGCACGACACCGGCATCCCCGAAGTCGAAGTGCGGCACTTGCTCAAGACGGTCGCGCGCACGGGTGATGTGGCGCAAGTTGCGCACGATCACTTTTTTCTGACGAGCGCGGTGGCCGAACTCGCCGACATTGCGGGCAGCGTTGCCGAGCGCCACGGCGCCGCGCGTGCGGCCGAGTTTCGTGACCAGATCGCCACCGGTCGCAAACTGGCAATCCAGATTCTGGAGTTTTTCGACAGGGTGGGCTACCTGCGTAGAGTGCGTGACGATCATCTGGTTCGGCGTGCAAATCCATGGCGCGCTTAAGATCCTTTGCGACATCACTAACCCGGAAGAGTGTCGTGTCCCGGTGGGCCGGCCAGACTTCAAATCTGGTAGGGGTTGCCAGCAATCTCTGGTGGGTTCGACTCCCATACTCTTCCGCCACGAATCGCCGGATCCTTCGATGACTGACCCGCTCGCTCAATTGGCCACCGACTGTTTCTATGCGCCTGAGCAGGATATGTGGGTGCGCTTCGATGCAGACGGTCGCGCGCGGGTCGGAGCTACCCATCTGGTGTCGGCGCACGGCCAGTTCATGTTGTTCACTCCGCGGCCGGCCGGTAGCACGATCGACCGCGATCGTTCGATGGGTGTGATGGAAACTGGCAAGACCGCGGTGGCGATTCATGCGCCGCTG
>JBDTQZ010000007.1:0-13570 GCA_039931935.1 Burkholderiaceae bacterium
CGAATCCGACCGACGCGCACCCGGTATTCGCGTCTCGCATGCGCAGACGCTTACGCGAGGGCGCCAAGCTGATCATCGTCGATCCGCGCAAAATCGACTTGGTCGATTCGCCGCACGTGAAATCGGATTTCCACCTGCCGCTGAAGCCCGGTACCAACGTCGCGGTCATCACTGCGCTGGCGCATGTAGTGGTTACCGAAGGCTTTCTCGCCGAGCAGTACATCGGTGAGCGTTGCGACGACAAGAGCTTCCGCGACTGGAGAGATTTCGTCGCGCGGCCCGAGAATTCGCCCGAAGCGTTCGAGGCGGTCACCGGCGTCCGAGCGGATCTCATCCGCGGCGCCGCGCGGGTATTTGCCACCGGTAACGTCGAAGGCAAGCTTGGCACGCGCCGTCCGAACAGCGCGATCTACTACGGCCTCGGCGTGACCGAGCATGCGCAGGGCTCGACGATGGTGATGGGAATCGCCAACCTTGCAATGGCCACCGGCAACGTCGGACGCGAAGGCGTCGGCGTTAATCCGCTACGCGGCCAGAACAACGTGCAAGGCTCATGCGATATGGGTTCGTTCCCGCACGAGCTACCTGGCTACCGGCATATCTCCGACAGCACGGTGCGTAGCACATTTGATGCGGCTTGGGGCGTGACATTGAATCCGGAGCCCGGCCTTCGCATTCCAAACATGTTCGACGCCGCGCACGACGGCAGCTTCAAGGGCCTGTACTGCCAGGGCGAAGACATCGTGCAGTCTGACCCTAACACGCAGCATGTGGCTTCTGCGTTGACGGAGCTGGAATGCGTTGTCGTGCAGGACATCTTCCTCAACGAGACTGCGAAGTATGCGCATGTCTTCCTGCCCGGCTCGTCGTTCCTCGAAAAGGACGGCACGTTCACCAACGCCGAGCGGCGCATCTCGCGGGTGCGCAAGGTCATGCCGCCGCTGGGCGTGCTGGCGGACTGGGAAGTCACGGTCCGGCTATCGAACGCGCTCGGATATCCGATGCACTACACGCATCCCGAGCAGATCATGCAGGAGATTGCCGAACTGACACCGACCTTCGCGGGCGTCAGCTTCGAGAAGATCGACCGCCTGGGCAGTGTGCAGTGGCCGTGCAACGAAAACACGGAGGAGGCCGGTACATCGATCATGCACGTCGACAAGTTCGTGCGCGGCAAGGGTCGCTTCATCATCACCCAGTACGTGCCGAGTGAAGAGAGAGTGACGCGCAAGTACCCGTTGTTGCTGACCACCGGCCGCATCCTGTCGCAGTACAACGTCGGCGCACAGACGCGTCGTACCGAAAACAACCGTTGGCACGACGAAGATCGGCTGGAAATTCACCCGCACGATGCGCAGGATCGCGGCATCAAGAACGGCGACTGGGTCGGTGTGGAAAGCCGCGCGGGTCAAACTGTCTTGCGCGCGGTGTTGAGCGAAAACATGCAGCCGGGCGTCATCTACACGACGTTCCACTTTCCGGAATCGGGCGCGAACGTCATTACCACCGACAGCTCCGACTGGGCGACCAACTGCCCCGAGTACAAGGTCACGGCGGTGCAGGTCATGCCGGTGGCACAACCGTCGAGTTGGCAACGCGAGTACTCGGAGTTCAACACGACGCAGTTGAACCTGCTGGCGCAGGCTCGGAAGAAACCGGCTGAGGTCGTGGGCAATTGAAACCCGACGATGCCGAGTTGCGTCCGGCCGGTGCCAGCCAGGCAACGGTTACGACGCATCGTGCCGGCCGCACCGAGCGCGCGACAGACTGGCTCGCCGACGAGGTGCCGGTAGCGCTCGTGTTCAACGGCATCTCGCATGCGGTGATGCTGGCTACGCCGGCTGACCTCGACGATTTCGCGCTTGGATTCGGCCTCACCGAGGGATTGCTGGCTGAGGCTTCCGAGCTGCACGACGTTGAGATTCAGGAGACACGGCTAGGGATCGAAGTGCATATGGAAGTTGCCGGGGCGTGCGAATTCAGGCTCAAGGAACGGCGCCGTAATCTGACCGGCCGCACGGGCTGCGGCCTGTGTGGTACCGAGAGCCTCGAGCATGTGCATCGCTCCTTGCCGGCGTTCACGTGCGGCGCGCAGCGCATTGAAGTAACCACGGTGGCGGTGGCCCGCGCGCTGCGCAGTTTGCGCGAATCGCAGGCACTGCAACAGTCCACCGGCGCCGCGCACGCTGCAGCGTGGTGCAGCCCCGACGGCGAGGCTTTGCTGTTGCGCGAGGACATTGGCCGTCACAACGCGCTCGACAAGCTGGCCGGTGCAATGTCGCGTGCAGGAACCGATGCGAGCCAGGGCTTCGTTTGCGTCACCAGTCGCGCGAGCTTCGAGATGGTGCAGAAGACCGCAATGACCGGCGCGACGATGCTGGTCGCGGTGTCCGCGCCGACCGTTCTAGCTGTACGTACCGCGCAAGCCGCTGGATTGGCTCTCGCGGGTTTCGCGCGGCGCGAGGACTTCGTCGCGTACACATCGCCCGAGCGGTTTGGTCTTCAATCCGTAGCCACCAACTGAACGGCCGTGGACCCGAAAACGCTGGTTCACATGGCGAACCGCATCGGCGAGTTCTTTCAAGCGATGCCGGAGCGGCAGGAAGCGTTGCAGGGCGTCGCGACACACATTCGAAAATTCTGGGATCCGCGCATGCGGCGCGAGTTGTTGGCGTATCTCGATCAGCAAGGGGGTGAGGGTTTGTCGGAGCTGGTGCTCAGTTCGTTGCAGGAACACCGGTCGACCCTATCAGCCGATCAGGTCAGCCACGCTGATCGACCCACGGGCGGCTAGACACGTCGTCGGTACGTAACTTCCAGCGGCCAGCGCAATTCACGTCGTCGGTACGTAACTTCCAGCGGCCAGCGCAAGTCTAGGAATGCCGCTCGGCCAACTCGGCTAGCCACACGCCCGCTTCCTTGAACGGACGACTTGAGCGTTCGGCGCGGCAACGAATGTAGGCGCCTTCGATGGCCGTCAACACCAACCCCGCGAAGGACTGAGCGCGCCGCCGGTCCGCAAAGTCAAAGTGGTCTGCGATCAAAGACCGCCACTTGGAAAGGGCGGTGTTAAGAATGACGCGCAGTTCTTCAAGCTCGTTGTCTAGATCCAAGCTGACGGTCCCGACGGCGCAACTCTTCTGAAAATCCCCCTCAGCTACGCGGCGCGCAAAGGCGTCAAACAACGCCCGGATCTTGTCGGCGGGAGCGCGCTTGCTCGCCAGCGCCTGGTCAACGAAGATGAAGATTCGCTGGGAATAGATTTCCAGTGCTTCCGACACGATCTGAACCTTGCCATTCGGAAAGAAGTGGTACACGGAACCTTTGGGCGCGCCGCTTTCGCGAACGATGTCGTTAATTCCCGCACCCGACAGTCCGGAGCCGCGCATCAAGCCGATCGTGGCCTCGATCATGCGCACCCGGCTTCCCAAGTTCGCTCTGCTCATGTCTTGACTCTCTAACTAGACCAGTCTATATATTATCTTACTCCCATCAGCACTGGCAGAATGGACGGCAAGTTGGTGGGCGAGTTTCGGCACGTAGACAAGGAATTTGTGCGCCGCGAGTGCGCTGAGTGATTGGAGGGAGTCCAGCAATGAATGATTTGACGGTTGAAGTGCGCTCGTCAGTCGAGGCCGCCGAGTGGCAGCGACGAGTAGACCTCGCTGCCTGTTATCGCCTTGTGGCGATGTTCGGGTGGGACGATCTCATCTTCACTCATATATCTGCCCGAGTTCCCGGACCGGAGCATCACTTCCTGATCAATCCGTACGGAATGATGTTCAGCGAAATCACGGCCTCCAGCCTGGTCAAGGTGGATCTCGAGGGGCATAAGGTTCTCGACAGTCCACATGACATCAACCCGGCGGGATTCGTCATTCACAGTGCCGTTCATGCGGCCCGTGACGATGCGGAGTGCGTGCTGCATGTACACAGCGTGAACGGCGTTGCCGTGTCAGCCCAGGAGCAAGGCGTGCTGCCGCTGTCCCAGCACTCCATCTTTGTGCTTTCGTCGCTCGCTTACCACGACTACGAAGGTGTGGCGCTGGATGACGATGAGAAACCGCGGCTGGTGCGCGATCTCGGAAACAAGCGCTTTCTAATGCTCCGAAATCATGGCTTGCTTACGGTAGGAAGATCTGTCGCTGAAGCCTTTGTCGCGATGTACTTCTTCGAAGCAGCCTGCATGATTCAGATTCGGGCTCAGAGCGGCGGGCAGCGCTTGCGTCACATCGATGCGGCGATCATCGAGGGAGCGCAAACCCAGTGGGAAAATGTAACCCGAGGCGCCGGCGGGGCTCTAGCGTGGCCGGCACTGTTACGGAAGTTAAATCAGTCAGATCCCAGCTACTCCACATAAGCCAACTAGCCCGGCACGATCGCGGTTACCTCGATCTCGACCTTCGCGCGTGGCTCAATCAGTGCGCTGACCTGCACGGCGGTCATCGCCGGGTAATGCGCCGCGCCATTCGTCATCAGCTCGCGATACACGGTGCCGATTTCTGCGGCGCGCGCCACATACTCGTCGCGGCTCAACAGGTACCAAGTCATGCGCACGATATGGTGTGGACCGGCGTCGGCTTGAGCGAGCACTGCCAGCACGTTGCCAAGCGCCTGCCTGACCTGGCCAACCAGGTCGTCGGTTTCGAACTTGCCGTGCGTATTCCAGCCGATCTGACCGGCTACCGAGATCACCACACCGCTTGCCGCAATGCCGTTGACGTAGCCACGCGGTGGAGCCCAGTTCGGAGGCTGCAAGATGTTCATAGATCGGTGCGCACTTTCCAGAGCTCGGGAAACAATACAACGTCGAGCATCTTGCGCAGATACGCAACGCCGCTAGTACCGCCTGTGCCTGTTTTGAATCCGATGATCCGCTCGACCGTCGTGACGTGCCGGAATCGCCACAAGCGAAATGCGTCTTCGAGATCGACCAGCTCTTCGGCGAGTTCGTACAGATCCCAGTTTTCGCGTGGAGCGCGATAGATCGCAAGCCAGGCCTGCTCGACCGACACATCGGATGCATGAGGCTCGCGAACATCGCGCTCGGTTATCGCCCGATCGATTGCAAAGCCACGACGAGCGAGCAAAAGGACCGCCTCATCGTAGAGAGACGGTGCGTCCAGCGCGCTTTGCAGTGCCGAGTGAATGGGCGTTTGCTCGTGCGGTTTCAGCATCGCCGACGCCTTGTTGCCGAGCACGAACTCGATCTCGCGGTATTGCCATGACTGGAAGCCGGAGCTGGTACTCAAATACGGACGGATCGCGCTGTACTCGCTTGGCGTCATCGTCGCGAGAACGTCCCACGCATGTACAAGCTGTTCCATGATGCGCGACACTCGCGCGAGCATCTTGAACGCTGGCGGAAGGTCATCCGCACGAATCGCGTCGCGCGCGGCGCGCAATTCGTGCAGCGCGAGCTTCATCCACAGCTCGCTGGTTTGGTGCTGAATAATGAACAACAGCTCGTTGGGATCGGACGAGCGCGGATGCTGCGCATTCAGAACGGAGTCGAGCGCGAGGTAGTCACCGTAGCGCAGGTCGCTCACGTCACCGCCTCGCGCGTTTGAAATTCGGTTCGCTGCCATTCATGCTCTGCGAGCACCTGGTGCAGCGCTTGCACGGCATCCCAGACGTCGGCGTAACCCACGTACAGCGGTGCGAAACCGAAGCGAACGATGTCGGGCGCGCGAAAGTCCCCGATCACACTGCGATTAATCAGCGCCTGCATCACCGCGTAGGCATGCGGGTGCGAAAGGCACACCTGACTGCCGCGATGCGCCGCGTTGCGCGGCGAGACCAGCGACAGTCCAAGCACCGCACAGCGCTGCTCGACGAGGTCGACGAACAGTTGAGTCAGGGCGATCGACTTTGCGCGCAGAGCATGGATGCCTGCAGCGAGCACCGTGTCGACTCCCACTTCGAGCGCCGATAACGCAATGATCGACGGCGTTCCGACGGCATAGCGATCGATGGAGGCGGCAGGCCGATAGTCCACGGCGAATTCGAACGGCGCGTGATGGCCAAGCCAGCCCGCGAGCGGTTGAGCGTAGGTATCGTCGGCAATCGCAGCGAGGTGACGGCCGGCAACGAATACGAACGCGGGCGCACCCGGACCGCCGTTCAGATATTTATAGCCGCATCCCACGGCGAAGTCTGCGGCGGCCATGTTCAGGTCGACCGGCACCGCGCCGACGGAGTGCGACAAATCCCACAGCGTCAATGCGCCGGCGCCATGCGCGCGGCTTGTGAGTGCCGACATGTCATGCATTGCGCCGGTCCTGAAGTTCACGTGCGTCAGCATGACGACTGCGGTGCGGTCATCGATCGCGTCGGCCACTTCGTCGAACTCGACAAGCCTCAATTCGTGGCCCTGGCCAAGCAAATTGATAACGCCTTGTGCAACGTAGAGATCCGTCGGAAAATTTGTTTTCTCCGACAGAATTACATTGCGTTCGCGCAACGACACCTGCGGCGCCTGCGGACGGAGCGCTTGCAGGCGGAGCGCGGTCGCCAGCACCTTGAACAGGTTGATCGAAGTCGAGTCGGCGCATATCACTTCATCCGGCTGCGCGCCGACCAGATGTGCAATCTTGGTGCCGACGCGTCGCGGTAGTTCGATCCAATGCGCGGCATTCCACGAGCGGATCAAGCCGTCGCCCCATTCGTGCTCGACCACCCGAGCGATGCGATCGCGCGCGGCGAGGGGCAGAGCGCCGAGCGAGTTTCCGTCCAGATAGATCACGCCCGCGGGCACGACGAACGCGCCGCGATGCGCTGCGAGCGGGTCTTCAATATCGAGAGCGACGCAATCGTCTCGCGTCATGCTGCCTCACACAGAACGATGCCAATCGCGGGTGGGAGTTGCCAACGAAGCTGCATGGGGCGGGATTCTAGGCGTGCGCTTGTATCCTTTCTCAATGCGCATCGACATCATCGGCGGCGGGCCGGCGGGACTGTATTTCGCGATTCTCGCGAAGAAGAGTCTGCCGGCCGCGACCATAGACGTCGTCGAGCGCAATACAGCCGATGACACCTTCGGCTTCGGAATTGTCTTGTCGGACGAGACGCTGGCGAATTTGAAGGCGGCCGACGAGCCGAGCTATCGCGAGATCGCCGCCAACTTTGCCTACTGGGACGACATTTTCGTGCAGTTTCGCGGGCACACGATGAAGTCATCGGGTCACGGGTTCTCGGGCATCAAGCGCATCACGTTACTGCAGATACTGCAGCGGCGAGCGAGCGTCCTCGGCGTGCGTGTTCGTTACGGCACCGAAGATCCGGGTATCGACGCGCATCGTGGCGCACAGTTGGTTGTCGCAGCGGATGGCGCCAACTCTGCAATTCGCGAGCAGCACAACGCACACTTTGCCCCGACAGTCGATCTGCGCAGCAATCGATTCGTCTGGCTTGGCGCCAATTTATCGTTGCCGGGGTTCTTCTACAGTTTTCGCGAAAACGAACACGGGCTGTGGAACATGCACGCGTACATGTACGCGCCGGGTGAAAGCACGATCGTCATCGAGACCACCGACGACACGTGGCGCCGTTCGGGCCTTGCGACCGAAGACGAGTCGGCCACCGCGGCGTACGTTGAACGAGTGTTCAGCGAAGAGCTGAAGTGCAGCCGAGTGCTGACCAATCGTTCGTTATGGCGACAATTTCAGACGATCACGCTCGCCACGTGGCACGCGAGGCTGCACAACGTTCCGCTGGTGTTGCTCGGCGACGCTGCGCACACCGCGCACTTCGCGATTGGTTCGGGCACCAAGCTCGCTCTTGAGGATGCGATTGCGCTGCATAAGGCGGTGGTTTCGAAACCCGGGAACCTGAGCAGCGCACTTGCCTGCTACGAAGAGCAACGTCGCGACGAGGTCGGTCGCATTCAGCACTCGGCGAATATCTCGCTGGCGTGGTTTGAAAACGTGCGTCGCTTCTGGCAGCTCGAGCCCTGGCAGTTCAACGTGAGCCTTCTCACGCGCAGCAAGCAAATCACCTATGAAAATCTGCGATTGCGCGATGCTGCGCTGGTGGCCGATGCGACCGAGCGCTGGAATCGCCGCGAAGCGAAACGGTTGAACACTCGCCCGCCGGCTGATTTGCTGACGCCGCCGATGTTTGCGCCGCTGAAGCTGCGGGATCTATCGATTGCTAATCGCGTGGTTGTATCGCCGATGGCGCAGTACTCGGCCGTGAACGGCGCGCCGAACGACTGGCACTTTTCGCACTACGCCGAGCGCGCGAAAGGGGGAGCCGGTCTGGTCTTCGTCGAAATGACGTGCGTCTCGCCGCACGGCCGCATCACGCCGGGCTGCACCGGGTTGTACGCGAGCGAACATGCCGAAGCGTGGAAGCGCCTTGTCGATTTCGTGCATCTTCACACGGACGCCAAGATCGCGATGCAGATTGGGCATTCGGGTCGCAAGGGATCGACGCAGATCGGCTGGCGGCAAATGGACTGGCCGCTCGATGAACAAGACAGCGAGCCCAACTGGCCGCTCGTGTCTGCCTCGGCGATTGCGTATCAGGCAGGCGTCAGCCAGGTGCCGCGCGCTGCAACGCGCGACGACCTGGACGGGTATGTCGAGCAGTTTTGCAACTCGGCCATCATGGCCGACGACGCTGGGTTCGATCTGCTCGAGCTGCACATGGCGCATGGCTACCTGCTCGCAAGCTTTCTGTCACCGATCACCAATCAACGCAGCGACGAGTACGGTGGATCGCTTGCCAATCGACTGCGCTTTCCGCTCGAGTTGTTTCGCGCGGTGCGCGCCGTGTGGCCGCAACGCAAACCGATGTCGGTGCGTGTTTCAGCGACCGACTGGATTGCGGGCGGCACTACCGGTGCCGACAGCGTGCAAATCGCGCAGGCGTTCAAAGACGCCGGTTGCGATCTGTTCGATGTATCGACCGGGCAGACCGATCCGAGCAGCAAGCCTGTCTACGGCCGCATGTTTCAGGCGAGTTTTTCCGAGCAGATTCGGCTCGAAGTCGGCATCGCAACGATGGCCGTCGGCGCGGTGACGACCGCCGATCAAGTCAACACGTTGCTGCTGTCGGGCCGCGCCGATCTGGTGGCGATGGCGCGTCCGCATCTGGCCGATCCGTACTTCACGTTGCACGCAGCAGCCGAGCTCGGCTATGAAGGTGTCACTTGGCCCTCGCAGTATCTGCCGGGCGCGCAGCAGTTGCACGCGCTGCAGCGACGTGCGCGAGAGGACGCGGTGCGTGAGATCGTTGCGGAAAAGCGGTCGCCTGAAAATCGCTAGCGCTTGAGCAGGACCTGTGTCGAAAGTGCGGTGCCGATCAGAATCACTGCACAGCCGCCCAGCATGACGGAAGTTACGCGCTCGGCCAGGAACACCACTCCCCACAGCATGGCGAACGCGGGAATCAGGAACGTCACTGCCATCGTCTTCGTCAGGCCCACGCGTACGATCAGTCTGAAGTACAGCGCATACGCAAGGCCGGTGCAAAACACGCCGAGAGCGATCAACCCAAGCCATTCGAGAGCGCTCGGCATCGCCGGCGGCAAATAAAAGAGCGTTATCGGGAGCAGCAATGCGGAAGCTGCGATCTGGCTTCCGGTGGCGACCGCAAGTGGCCGGACATGGCCCAGGTAACGTTTCACGACGCTCCCGGAGATGGCATATGAGACCGATGCCAACAGTCCGGCAGCTATCGCCCATCCGTGCCCACCCGGTTTGACGCTGGCGCTGCCTGCCGACAGCCAAATCACACCAGCGAAGCCAATTGCAAGGCCGAGCCATTGCAGCGACGTCAGGCGCTCGCGCAGCCAAAGCCAGGCGACCAGCGCAGCGAACAGCGGCACGTTCGCGTTCAGTATCGAGGCCAGGCCGGCGGTGATCGACAGTACTGCGTAGGCGAATAGCGTGAACGGGATCGCAGAGTTGAATGCGCCGAGCAGTAAGAAACGTAACGCATTCGGCGCCAGCTCCGCAACGCCACCGCGCCATACAAGTAGAGACAACAGCACGAGCGCTGCAATTGCGGTGCGCAAGTCGGCAACCGCAAGCGGCCCGAACGCGGGCGCCGCGATGCGTGTGAACATGAAACTCGCCCCCCACAGAGCTGCGAGCAGCGTGAAGTCGAGCAGATCACGAGCTTTCATGCAGCGATTGTCGTTTGCACCGCCGCAGCGATCACTCCACTTCTTGTCATTGATTCGAGTCGATCATTCAACGCCATGGCTTGCGAAACGCGCGCGGCAGCGGCTCCTCTGTAGCACTTGCGATGTAGCGACCGTCGTGAAACACCAGCGGAGGACCGCCCAGCACGTCGAACTGCGTGACTTCACCGACGAAGATGACGTGGTCGCCCTCCAGATACTGGCTACGGTTATGTGCGATCAGCGTTACGACGCTGCCATTGATGACTGGCAGATCCCGCGGGCCGGTGTGCCACGGAGTGCCAGCGAAGCGGTCGACGCCGCGCGCCGCGAAGCGTTTGGCGAGGCCGAGTTGGTCCGCGGCGAGCACGTTGATGGCGTAATGCGTGCAGTCCCTGAACGCCGGGAGCGAGCCGGCCTTCAGCGACAGGCTCCATAAGATTAGAGGCGGCTCGAGCGACACGGAGTTGAATG
The DNA here is from genome assembly GCA_039931935.1 of Burkholderiaceae bacterium. Classification (GTDB taxonomy): domain Bacteria; phylum Pseudomonadota; class Gammaproteobacteria; order Burkholderiales; family Burkholderiaceae_F; genus JACCZX01. The sequence goes on from JBDTQZ010000007.1 coordinate 10,604, forward strand.
AATTCACCGTCAGACCGGTCGGCGCGCTTTCAGCGGTGCGTGTCGTCACGACCGTCACACCGGTCGCAAACTGTGCGAGCGCCTGTCGATAATCGGTCCGTGCACGGCCTTTCATTGCGGAAGTTTACGGAGTTGACGGCGCTCGCCACCACGCTTCTCGCGTCGAGGCACAATGCGGGTGCAAACACCCATCAAGGCGGAGGAAAAATGAGAACAATGCGTGCACTGATCGCGATGGCGATCGTCGCCGTACTGACCGGCTGCGGTTACAACACGATCGTGACCCGGGAGCAGCAAGTCAACGCTGCGTGGTCGGAAGTGCTGAATCAGTATCAGCGGCGCGCCGAATTGATCCCGAACATCGTCGAGACCGTCAAAGGCGAAGCGAACTTCGAACAGTCGACGCTGCAGAATGTGATCGAGGCGCGGGCGCGCGCAACATCGATCCAGGCGACGCCGGAATTGATCAACGATCCGCAGGCGTTTGCGCAATTTACGCAGGCGCAAAGCCAGATGACCTCGGCGTTGTCGCGCTTGCTCGTGACGGTTGAGAACTATCCGAACTTGAAGGCCAACGCCGCGTTCCAGGAATTGCGCACGCAGCTTGAGGGTACCGAAAATCGGATCGCGATTGCCCGCAAGCGCTATATCGATGCCGTCGCGCAGTACAACACCACGATTGCGTTGTTGCAGAATTTTCTTGGCAAGATATTGACCGGCGCGTCTCCGAAGCCCCAGTTCGCGGTAGCCGACGAAGCGGCCATCAAGCAGCCGCCCAAGGTCGATTTCGGAACGCAGAAGAAGTAGCGATTCCGAATGGTGTCGAGTGCGCGTCGCGTCGGCGCGATCGCCGGGCTTTGGTGTGCGGCAATCACGCTCTGCTCGTCTGCCCTGGCACAGACGTCGCAGACCCCGCTGGAACTGCCGAAGGGTCTGGCGCCGTCGGATTCGTCGGTGAGCGTGCCGGCCACACCCGATTCCGCGCGGCCGCCGGCGCCCGAGCAGCGGCTGCCCGATGGCACACTGGCAGTGCCAGCGCTGGCACGCGTCACCGACACGGCCGGCGTGCTGAGCAGCCCCCAGCGAGCGGAGCTCGAAGCGAAACTCGCGGCGTTTGAAAAGGCGCGCGGCGCGCAAATCGCCGTCATCGTTGTACCGAGCACTCAGCCCGAGCCGATTTCCGATTTTGCGAACCGCATCGGCGGCGTGTGGAAGATCGGACGCCCGGATATTGGTGACGGTGTGCTGATGGTGGTCGCAGTCAAAGACCGCCGCGCTTGGATCAGCGTTGCGCGCGCGCTCGAAGGCGCGATACCCGACGTAGTCGCAGCCCGGATCACGCGCGAGCATATGGGACCGCAATTTGCGAAAGGCGACTTCGCGTCGGGGCTCAACGCGGGGGTCGATGCTGTCATGCGACGGATCGAAGGTGAAGGGTTGCCCACGCCGGCAGGCATCCCGCGCGAGCGTGTCGACGCGGGTGAGAGCGTGATGTCATTGCTCATTCCGATCATTCTGACGGGCGCGTTCGTGAGCGGGATGTTGCGGCGGCGGATGGGCGTTCCCGGTGCCGCGCTTGGAGGCGTTGGCGCGGGCGCTATCGCAGGATTTATCCTGTCGTCGTTGCTGCTCGGCGGCATTGCAGCCATTGCAGTCTTTCTATTCTCAGCGTTCGGCGGTTCCGGCGGCGGTCGCGGTGGTCGAGCACTGGGCGGGCGTGGCGGTCCGATCTTTCTTCCGGGCGGCTGGGGCGGCGGCGGCGGAGGTGGCTGGAGTGGCGGTGGCGGTGGCTGGAGCTCCGGTGGTGGCGGTGATTTTTCCGGCGGCGGCGGCGGCAGCAGCTGGTGACACGAAATGGCCTCTAACAAGGTAGGACGCTGGCTGCGACACTCGATAAAGACACCGCAATCGGTGCAGCGCGCGTTTCCGCCGCCGGTGCTGCAGCGTATTCAGGAAGAAATCGCTGAGGGCGAGCGCATCCACTCGGGCGAAATTCGATTCGCAGTCGAGGCGACATTGCCTTGGAGCTACTTGCGACGCGATGCACCGGCGCGCGAGCGCGCCGAAATGGTGTTTGCCAAGCTTCGCGTATGGGATACGGAAGACAACAACGGCGTGCTGATCTACGTCGAGCTCGCAGACCAGCGGATCGAAGTGGTGGCAGATCGCGGCATTGCACGGCACGTGCCCAATGCGCGCTGGGAAGAAATCTCGCAGATGATGCGCGAGCGATTTCGCGCCGGCGAGTTCGAGGCGGGCAGCATCGCGGCGGTGCGCGCAGTCAGCGAGGTACTCGCCGAGCGTTTCCGACTGGCTGATGGTGCGCGTAACCCGAATCAACTGGCAGACGCACCGATCGTGTTGTGACCCGCCTCCAAGCTGCTTCGCTCGCGTAAGGCCGCCATCGTGGCTCCGACCAAACGTTATTCATTGGGAGAACTTCATGTCGATTGAACATCCACTCACGGCGCAGCCGCACTCCGGACACCAATTCGCGACCCTGGGCGGCGGGTGCTTCTGGTGTCTGGAAGCGGTATACGAAGAAGTACAAGGCGTCGTTGATGTCGAGTCCGGCTACTCTGGCGGCCATGTCGCGAAGCCGGCATATGCCGACGTGTGCGACGGCACCACAGGGCATGCCGAAGTGGTGCGTCTCGAGTTTGATTCACAGCAAATTTCGTATCGTGAGTTGCTCGAAATATTTTTCGTGATTCACGATCCCACGACGCTGAATCGGCAGGGCAACGACTCGGGCACGCAATATCGATCGGTAATTTTTTACCATTCGGATGAGCAACGCGAAGTGGCCGAGGACGTGATACGCGAGGCGCAGGCGCAGGGGAGCCAGCCCATCGTGACTCAATTGCTGCCCGCGCCTGACTATTACAGGGCAGAAACGCATCACCAGGAGTACTACCGCCACAATCCCGCGACCGGGTACTGCGCGTTCGTGGTTGGACCGAAGGT
>JBDTQZ010000008.1:0-12540 GCA_039931935.1 Burkholderiaceae bacterium
CAGTCACCCAGCCTTCGCCCTTGCCTTTCAGGAAAGCGGGGACACGCTCCTCGACGCTGGCTGTGCAGATAACGCGCGTATCTCCGAACTCAACCAGCACCGAGCCTTCGGCATGCTTGGTGAAGTTGCGCAACAGGCGCACCGGACGCAACTCGTCCGGCCGCCGCCCGCCAGAGCGCTCAGTTGCTTTCACCGTCGATTCCATTCATGTTGCGTGCGGCACAGCCGCACGCTTCCCTGAGTATGAAACCGCTATTTTGCGACGAGTTTGCCGCTGCGCTGAATTGCCTTCTGGATTTCAGCCACGGCGTCGTCGATTTGCTCTTCGGACAGCTCTTCGTCAACTCCGGCTTCGCCGACTCGCGGCATCTGAATCGTCGACGCGACTGTTCCCTCGGGAATCAACAAGGTCGACACCGGTGCCTCGCTCGGCGGCACCATTTCCATTGACTCTGTGCCGGCCCAGGTCATCGCAACGCCGGTGCAGTTGTCCGACTCCGGGCCGCCCAGCTCAAGCGCGAGCTCCATCAGTTCCGGCACCGCGCGCATTACCGTCTTTCCCGAAAATGCGTCCGCCACTTGGCGGTCGCTCAACGTGCCCCACAAACCATCGGAGCAGAGCAGCAGTGTGTCGCCGTTGCGCAAGGCGACAGGCCGGCTGACCTCGACGGTAGGCGCGACATAGGCGCCGATGCAGTTGAAGATGCGATTGCGCTCGGGATGATCCTTCGCGTCTTCGGGTCGAATCAAACCCGATTGCACGAGATGGTGGACGCGCGAATGGTCGATCGTCCGGTCCAGAATTCGGCCGCCGCGAATCATGTACAGCCGCGAATCGCCCACGTGCGCCCAAATGGCCACGCCCTGCTGAATGATGCAGGCGACCAATGTCGTCCGCGGCGCTTCGGGCAAGCTGTGTTCGGCACGATAGCGATGCAGCTCCCGATGTGCGGCCAGCACCGAATCCTCGAGAAACCGCACCGGATCAGTCAACAGCGGCTTGGCATCGCGCTGATAAATCGACGCCAGCGTTTGCAGTGTCAACTGCGACGCCACCTCTCCGCGCGCGTGCCCGCCCATACCATCCGCCACCAACATCAACAGCGAATCGCGCGTGTACAGGTAGCCCATGCGGTCCTGGTTGATCCGCCGGCCACCTTTCTTGCTTTCCTGATAAACGGAAAAACGCATTAAGGATGATTGCTCAAGAAACTACAACGCGACCGAGTTTCGCGCCTTTTCCAGGCAGTTGACCTAAAAAAATCGTCCGGCTTTGCCAGCGATTTTTTGGTTACTGGTCGGACGAAAGTAGGTTTGCACTTTCGCCTGCTAAAACCACGTTATGTTGTGATCTTTCATGAAGCGCGAAAACCGCTCCTGAAGGTTGCGCCAGCGGGCGCCGGTGCGCTCGACCATCGAAAACTCGGGTCGCTCCGGAACGTTTTGCAACAGTTCTTTTTGGACGGCGAATACCGTTTGCGGCCGTTCCAATGAATTGAGGCGTAAACAGCGCTCAACCATCGAGATCAACTGATTCGAATACAACCCGCGAAACGATCGCAGCGCCGTCGGCATCTTGTCTTCCTTCAACCGATGGTCCGATTCCTGCGGCGGCATGCCCGACATGCACGCGTAAACGCACGATCCGATTGAGTACACGTCGGTCCAGGGGCCCAGCTCCGCATCGCGCTTGTAGAGCTCAGGCGCGGCGAAGCCTGGCGTATACATCGGGTATGTCTTGCTGATGTCTCGCTGCAGCGTCTGCCGCGCGGCGCCGAAATCGAGCAAAATCGGTGTGCCGTCCATCCGCAGGTAGACGTTGGCGGGTTTTACGTCCAGGTGCAACAAGCGGTTCGAATGGACTTCACGCAAGCCGTTCATTACCTGGGCGAACACGCGCCGAATAAAGCGCTCGGATAAGACGTCTTTCTGATCTTTGTTCCTGTTGCGCAACACATGTTCCTGCAACGAGCGGCCCGATTCGTAGTGCATCACCATGTACACGGTTTCGTTGGCGCGAAAGAAATTGATGACGCGCACGATGTTCGGGTGATAAATCGACGCCAGCGCACGGCCTTCTTCGAAGAAGCACTTCAGGCCTATTCGATAGGTGTTTAGATTCTCCGGGGCGATGTAAGGGGAAAGTTCTCCGGGCTTACGCTGTGCGAGCGCAGCCGGCATGTATTCCTTGATCGCTACCGAGTTGCCCTGTTCATCGGTCGCCAGATAGACGATCGAGAATCCGCCCGAAGATATCTTCTTTACAATGCGGTACCCGCCGACCTCGAGGCTTTCGGGCAAAGATGAGTTGGTCTGCGCGGGCATAGTGACGTGTTGGGAACCGCGGCGATTCTAGCCAATAGGACTCGGTGGGCCGTAACAACAATAAGGTGCGTTTTCACCTGTTTTCGTCTTCACTCTCGGCCCTACCAATCAATCGCACCTAATACCTTGCCCGTGATCACATCGCGTTCCCCGGTCTTGATGGCTGCCACTCGTTGACTTCAACCATGAAGGCCGTCGCCAGCATGACCGGCTTCGCGAGTGCGGCGCGTCCGACTGCGCTAGGCCGTTTGACGCTCGAATTGCGCTCGGTCAACTCGCGCTTTCTGGATCTGACACTAAAAATGCCAGATGACTTGCGCGGGACGGAAGCCGCAGTGCGCGAAGCGATCACCGCACAGGTTGCACGGGGAAAGGTTGAGTGTCGACTCTCGGTCGCGCGCGGTGCCGGCGAAAGCGAGCCACAGTTGAATGCCGCGGCCTTGCAGCAGCTGGCGGCCCTCGCGTCGCAAGTGACTCGTAACGTTCCAACCGCCGTACCGATCAGCACCGCTGACGTTCTCAATTGGCCGGGTGTTGTAGAAACACCCGGCGCCGAGCCTGACATTCTGCGCACTCAAGTGGTGGCGGCGGTGGCTGAAGCTCTGACTGCGCTTGGTGAATCGAGAAGCCGGGAAGGCGCTGCGCTTGCCTCAGTGTTGCTGGCGCAATGCAAGCAAATCGACCAGGTCGCGGCACAGCTGAGTGCGCGCGCGCCAGACTTGCTCGCAGCGGTCGAGCGCAAGCTGAGCGAGCGGCTGGAAAAGGCATTGGGGCCCGCCCTTTCCGGCGCCTCGGCACTGACTCGTGAAGAGATAACCGAGCGCATCCGTCAAGAAGTCACGCTGTATGCGCTAAAAATGGATGTCGACGAGGAAATCAAGCGTCTGACGACGCACGTCGCTGAGGTGCGCCGGGTGCTTGCGGCCGGCGGTGCAGTGGGTCGCCGCCTTGACTTCTTGATGCAGGAACTCAACCGCGAGGCCAACACGCTCGGCTCAAAGGCCGCCGCCATCGAAATGACCAACGCTTCGGTTGAATTGAAGATTCTGATCGAGCAGATGCGCGAACAGATTCAAAACCTCGAGTGATGAAGACGGCATTGGATGGCCCCTCTGCGGGCAATCTGTTCATGGTGGTCGCGCCGTCGGGCGCTGGTAAATCAACTCTGGTCAATGCGCTGCTTGCGCGCGACGCGAACATCCAGTTGTCGGTTTCCTACACGACACGCGCGCCGCGTCCCGGCGAGCAAAGCGGCCGCGAGTATCACTTCATTGGCGTCGACGAATTCGAGCGGCGGCGCGCGGCCGCCGAATTCATCGAAAGCGCAGAGGTGCACGGCAACTATTACGCGACATCGCGCATCTGGATCGAGGAGCGCGCACGCGCCGGTATCGACGTCTTGCTCGAAATCGACTGGCAGGGCGCACGCCAGGTCAAAGCGCAGTTCGCGCATGCCGTGGGGATTTTTATCCTTCCGCCATCGATCGAAGCGCTCGAAGCGCGCTTGAGGAAGCGCGGCCAGGACTCACCGGCCGTGATCGCGCGCCGCTTGGCTGCTGCGCGCAGCGAGATTCAGCACGCACCCGAGTTCGATTTCATCGTGATTAACGAGGATTTTGACCTCGCGCTGTCGCAGCTGGTCTCGATCGTGACCACGACGCGGCTGCGGTACAGCACGCAGATGGTTCGCCATCGGGAGTTATTCACGCAATTAGGGATTGGATAGCGTCGATCTAATGGCACTGACGTGCCGCGGTCGGCTAAAATGGTGACACATCCCACGAAGGTACCGCCATGGCCCGCATCACCGTTGAAGATTGCCTGAAGCAGATCCCGAACCGCTTTCAGTTGGCGCTCGCCGCCGCCTATCGCGCGCGTCAGCTCGCTCAAGGCCATACACCGAAGATCGATACGCGCGACAAGCCACCGGTCGCCGCGCTGCGAGAAATCGCTCAAGGCAAGGTCGGCATTGAGATGCTGCGCAAGGTTCCTACCTAGCGCGGCTGAGTTTCATCAGCTCCTGACCCCACGTGGCCGGCGCGCGGGCTGATGGAATCGCAAGATCCCCCGGTCGCATCCAACCCGACCGAGCCCGCGGCGCCCGGCTTCGCACGCCGCGCTGCGCAAGCATTCAGAAAAGCCGTCTGGCGTTCCGAGCCCGATGCTGAACCCGCGAGTGCCGTAGCCACCGTCGCCACGCTGACCGACCGCGTCAAGAAGTATTTGCCGTCGGCCGACGTGCAAAAGATCAAGGAGGCGTTTCGGTTTTCCGACGAAGCGCATCTCGGGCAATTCCGCCGCAGCGGCGCACCCTACATCACCCATCCGCTCGCGGTCGCGGAGATCTTGACCGAATGGCGCCTCGACGGCGCCGCTATCCAAGCCGCGCTGTTGCACGACGTAATCGAAGACTGCGGCGTCGAGCAGTCTCAGCTGATCGAGCGCTTTGGTTCAACCGTTGCCGATCTGGTCGATGGTGTGTCGAAGCTCGATCGATTGCAGTTCTCGTCGACCGAACAAGCCCAGGCCGAGAACTTTCGCAAGATGCTGCTGGCAATGGCGCGCGATGTGCGCGTGATCCTCATCAAGCTCGCCGATCGACTGCACAACATGCGCACGTTGGAAGCGGTCGACACCGAACGACGCCGCCGCATCGCGCGCGAGACTCTTGAAATCTATGCACCGATCGCGCATCGCCTTGGGCTGAACACGCTGTTTCGGGAGCTCGAAGAACTGAGCTTCGAACACCTGTATCCGCTGCGCTATCAAGTGCTGAACAGAGCGGTGCTGGCTGCGCGCGGCAACCGACGCGAGGTGCTCGGCAAGATGATGGTCGCCGTGCGCAAGTCGCTCGCGGACGCGAAGCTCAAAGCCGAAGTACAGGGACGTGAAAAAACCGTGTACGGCATTTACCGCAAGATGGCCGATAAGCGCCTTTCGTTTTCGCAGGTGCTCGATATTTACGGCTTTCGCATAGTCGTCGACACACCGGCGCAGTGCTATCTCGCGCTGGGTACGTTGCATAGCCTCTACAAGCCGGTTCCGGGCAAGTTCAAGGATTACATCGCAATTCCGAAAGTCAACGGCTACCAGTCGCTGCACACGACGCTGATTGGGCCGTACGGCACACCCGTCGAGTTTCAGATCCGGACCAAGGACATGCACCACGTGGCGGAAACCGGAGTCGCCGCGCACTGGCTCTACAAAGACGACGATTCGGATCTGTCAGAGTTGCAGTCCCGTACACATCAGTGGCTGCAATCACTGCTTGAGATTCAGCGGCAAACCGGAGATTCGAGCGAGTTTCTCGAGCACATTAAGGTCGATCTGTTCCCGGACAAGGTCTACATCTTCACGCCGAAGGGACGCATTGTTGCGCTGCCGCGCGATGCAACGCCAGTGGATTTTGCGTACAGCATTCATACCGATGTCGGTAACAAGACGGTTGCCGCGCGCATTAACAACGAGACCCAGCCGCTGCGCACGCAACTGAAAAACGGCGACATGGTCGAGATCATCACCGGCCCCGAGGCGAAACCCAACCCTGCCTGGGTGTCGTTCGTCAGAACCGGTAAGGCGAGATCGGAGATCCGACATTTTCTGCGCACGATGAAATTCGATGAATCGGTCGAGCTCGGTGAACGTTTGCTTGCACAAGCGGCCCAGCAGTTCAGCCTATCGCTGGCGGATATCACCGACGAACAGTGGAACAAGGTCATCAAGCAGTCCGATAGCAAATCGCGCGCAGAACTGTGGGCCGACATTGGTCTGGGACGCAAGCTTCCGGCGGTCGTCGCACGGCAGCTTGCACTGGACTCGGCCGAGGGTGACGACTCGCAAAGTCACGGACCGGTAGCGCAGGCAAGTCAGGTTCCGGTGATGGTACGTGGCACCGAAGGCATGGCCGTGCAGATGGCAACGTGTTGCCACCCCATTCCGGATGATCCAATCGTCGGACACATTCGCAAAGGCCAGGGCTTAGCCGTGCATCAGGCCGAGTGTCTGCACGCTCAGCGCGCGCGGCGCGCGGATCCAGATCGCTGGATCGAACTTCAATGGGCCAAAGATCCTGCCAGCAATTTCACGGTAGGTGTCGATGTCAGCGCTTTGAACGAGCGCGGTGTATTGGGCCGCATCGCTGTCGCGATAGCGGAGGCCGAGTCCAACATTTTGAACGTCCATCTTGAAGACGAAGACGCCAAGCTCGCACTGATTCACTTCAAGATTCAGGTGCACGATCGCGTGCATCTGGCGCGAGTGATTCGAGCGTTACGCCGTGTCAAGAACGTGCAGCAGATTGTGCGGCCGCGTGGGGGCGTCACCAGCGCCCCGCGGGCACATTCTCACGATCTCGCGTAACTCACATCGAGAATCTCGAGCGTCTCTGTTCCCGCCGGCGTTCGTAACGTCACCGTGTCACCGGGGTAGGCCTTTAGAAGCGCCGCTGCGATCGGCGAGATCCAGCTCACGTAGCCGTGTGCCGGATTGACTTCGTCGACACCCACGATGGTGACGCTGTTCTCGGTCCCGTCTTCTGTCGCATAGCGCACCGTCGCGCCGAAGAAAATCTGATCAGTGGCTTCCCGTGCGGTGGAGTCGACTACTTCGGCCACGTCCAGTCGCTTGGTCAGAAATCGGATGCGCCGGTCGATTTCGCGCAGCCGTTTCTTTCCGTAGATGTAGTCGCCGTTTTCTGATCGATCACCGTTCGATGCAGCCCACGAGACCGTACGTACAACTTCCGGGCGCTCGGCGTTTAGCAAGTGCACCAGCTCCTGCTTGAGCCGGCTGTATCCGTCGGGGGTTATGTAGTTGCGGACACCCGCAATTTGCGGCAGCTCGAGCTCTTCGTCGTCATTATCATCGGCTTCCTTAACGAACGCTTTGCTCATGCACGACAAGCTTAGTCTCCGGGCCCCGGGAACGGGCGGGGACGAGAAAACGCACTACTTCCGCTTGGCCTTGGTGGTTTCAATGTCCTCGGGCCGATCGAGCAAAGGATCTTCATCCTTTGCGCGCTGCCTGCCAGCCTGCTCGGCGCGCTCCAGTTGCTGCTCTTCGCGCGTGCTTTGCGGTTCGGCATCGCGGGCGGCTTCGGCCACATCTTCCTCTTTCACAAACTCGCGCGTCGCCTCGTTATAGCGGCGCGCAGCCTTGTAGTCGCCTTCGCCTTGCACTTCGCTTTTCGTCTTCGGTGGATGGTCAGCCATACGTTCTCCAAGGTACGGCGACGCGGCTTTATCAGCCGCGTCGCTTGAAACAAGAATCCTGCTTACTTCTTGGCCGGTGTCATGTTATTCGGCAGCGGTGTGGCGGCCGGGGAGGTGCCCGGCGGCTGCGTGCCCGGCACCATACCCGGGGCGGCACTGGGGCTCGAGGCAAGGTTGTTATCAACCCGCTGCACGCCCTGTACGCCCTTGGCGACTTCGACCGCGCGAGTCACTTGGGCCGGAGTGTCGACGGTGCCCGTTAGCTTGACGGTGCCGGCGTCGGAATCCACGTTGATCTGCGTACCTTTAACTAACTCGTCGGCAATCAACGCAGCCTTCACTTTGGTGGTCAGGGTAGCGTTGTCAACCACGTTGGCAGCGGCGTTAGTCGCCTGCTTGGCCTCCGTACGGACTTCCTGCCGTTCGGAGCGATTGCATGCTCCGAGTACGAGTACGGCCGCGGCGGCAACTACCACCGCTCGTAGTGTGTGACGTGCAGCTGTCTGCATATTGTGGCTCCTCTTGGATAAGTTAATCTGAGCCCTTGCTTGCATGTCGTTGGGCCCCGTGCCTAGCGCTAATTCCCAGCTGGCGTACGCAGGCCTTAGTGTTTCGGCAAGCCGCGTGCCTGCCTCGTTGTACCGCTAAAAGCCGGGCGTTAAAGCGCTGCTATGCGGCGCGGCGCTCTCTGGTAGGCGGGGAGGAAGGCGGCGCGCCTTCGGCACCGTATTCCTTGAGCCGGTTATAGAGCGTCTTCAAGCTGACGCCGAGCGCGGCAGCGGTGCGCTCCTTGTGGCCTTCAAAGTGCTCAAGCGTCGCGAAAATCAGTGAGCGCTCTGCGTCTGCCAACGTGGTTCCCACGCGCACCGACAAGATCGACGCGTCTTCCGTGGTGTGGCCGGTCTGAAGGTCGAGCCATTCATCGCTGATGGATGAACCGGTTGCCATTACATAGGCACGCTGCACGACGTTGCGCAACTCGCGCACGTTGCCCGGCCAATCGTACTCATTCAGGCGCTCGTAAGCGCTCTTGCTCAAACGCTTCTCCTTGCCCTCCTCCTTGCAAATTTCAGCCAGGAAGTGATCAGCGAGCAGCCCGATGTCCTCACGGCGCTCGCGCAACGGCGGCAGGCGAATCGGAAACACATTCAAGCGATACAGCAGATCTTCGCGCAGCTTTCCATCGGCCACCGCACGTTCCGGCACACGATTCGTCGCACCGAGTACACGAACGTCTGCGCGCTGCGTGTCGGCCGATCCCACGCGGTTGAACGTCCCGGTTTCCAGAACTCGCAACAGCTTGACCTGAAGATCCGCCGGCATCTCGGTCACTTCGTCCAGGAACAGCGTCCCGCCGTGCGCCCGCTCGAAGAAGCCGAGATGCTGGCGATTGGCGCCCGTAAAGCTTCCCTTCTCGTGACCGAAGATCTCGCTCTCCATCAGATGCGGAGAAATGGCGCCACAGTTGATCGCCAAAAACGGCCGGCTGCGTCGACGGCTCAGAGAATGGATAGTCTGCGCGACAAGTTCCTTGCCGGTGCCGCTTTCACCCTGTATCAGCACTGTGACAGCAGTTGCCGCTACGCGCGAGACCTGCTCGTAAACGCGTTTCATCGACGGCGATCCGCCCCAGATGTCGCCAAAGCGTCCACTGCGGTCGAGTTCGGTGCGTAACCCTGAAATTTCCGCCTGCAGCTCGCCTGGCCGCATCACTCGCTCCAGGATTCCCTGAACCTGGCTCGGGCTCACCGGCTTGATCAAATAGTCCGCAGCGCCCAAACGCAACGCCTCGATCGACGTCTCCAAGCTCGCATGCCCAGTGATCAATACCACTTCGGTATCAGCGAGGGCGGACTTGTCGTTGAACAATTCGATCCCTCTACCGTCCGGCAAGACGAGGTCGAGAAATACCACATCGGGCGCACTGGTCGCGAGCTGGCGACGAGCGTCCCGCATCGTCCTTGCGGTCGCCGCAGTGAAACCTTGGCTCGCGACGAGTTCTGCCAGCATTTCTGCCGTATCGGCATCGTCATCGACGATTAACGCGTGACCCATTGCCTTCTTCCCCTGATGCAGACAGCAACAATACCTCAGTTGCCTTTGCCAGGCGCGCATGGGCACAGCGCGCGATCACAGAAACGCGCGGGCGAGCGATGTCAACCGCACAGGAAGCCCCGCCGAAGGCGGGGTCAATACACGTCAGTCGTTATACGACCTGGCGACCGGCCTCGACGACGGTAAGAAAGAAGTTGTGGCTGCCAAAAGCGTGAGCCAGATCGGCTGCGTAAGCCGCCGCCGCGGGCAAGGAGCTCAGGACTGCACCCGCGATAACTCGCCCCTGATAGCCGACCACCCAGCACCCCTTACCCAGTCTCGCCAGCAAGAACTCGTTGCGGCCTGCCTTTGTCGCCGGCAATTTCTTAACTCGCGCCTTGGTCGATGCTCTCATTCGTCGCTCCTTTCTTATTGCTTATGGGATCGCCTGCGGTCCCACAAGCAACGTGCGTGCCAGCACTTTGCCTGTTTTTGACCAAGAACAAGGTTCCACCGAAACAGGCATAAGCTTTGCTTCTCACCCCATCGCGGTTCGCGTGCTGGTCTCGCGCTCCGTTGTATCTAGTTTTGATTAACTGGCGCACTTAACCAACCAACTCGAGGTAGCGAAATGATTAATTTCATCGTGTGGCTCATCGTGGGCGGCGTCGTGGGCTGGCTGGCCAGTCTCATCATGCGTACCGACGCGCAACAGGGAATTTTTCTGAACATCATTGTGGGCATCGTCGGCGCTGCGCTGGGCGGATGGTTAATCTCTCCGTTGCTCGGCGTGCCCTCGATAAATCAGGACGCGTTTAGTTTTGGCGCCCTCGTTGTGTCCCTGATCGGCGCAGTCATCCTGCTCGCGATCGTCAACTTGTTTCGGCGCGGTTCTGTTCGCTAGACGTACACCGATCGTGGCTGGCCCCTTAAAGGGCCGGTCCACCTCAGGACTTTAACTTAGAACTGAACGATTTCTGAACATCACTAGAGGAGCACAGATGGAAACGACTAACCCAAATACCGGCGGCCTCGGCACGATGGGAGCCGGCGGAAAGGCGAATCAAGCGGCGGATCGCGCGCACAGCACAGTCGATCGCGTTGCACAGGGCGCACACGAGACAGTTGATCGCCTCGCCGCCAAAGCCGCACCACTACTGGACCGTGCGCGGAGCACTGCGGCCGATGCGCAAGACACGCTGTACGCAAAGTACGACGACTTCATGGCTATGGAAGAGGAGTGGGCAGAGTCTGCGCGCGATCAAATCCGCGCACACCCGCTGGCCGTGGTTGGTATCGCTTTGGTTGCAGGGTTGCTGATCGGCCGTCTGTCTCGCTAGCCGCGTCATTGCGGGCTGAACTCCGTGGACATTGCGCGCGATTCGGCGGGGCGAGGCGGTGCGAATCCGCCAAGCTCACCTGAGCAGGGCGCTGCGCAGACAGGTTCATCCTCTGCTGCGGGGTCGGCCTCATTCCGAGCTCGCCGACGAGCCGCTGCACGGTCGTCAGATCCACCTCCCACGCGTCCTACCGTTTCGCAATTCATCAGCGAACTGCGCGCAGCATTAAGTGCGCGCTTTAATTTATTTGAGCTTGAGGCGAAACGCGCAGCGTTGTCCGCCGCGTACATGCTTGCGTTTGCAACAGCCGCCGCGCTTCTCGGGGTTACGGGGTGGCTGATTCTGATCGGCGCGCTGATTTATGGTGCTGTTGCCGCGGGGGTACCGTGGATAGCTGCGGCGATCGTCGCCATTGCATTGCATGCCGTGGGCGCGTTCATGCTGGTGCGCGCGATACGGTCGATGGTCGACAACCTGACATTCGCGGCCACGCGTCGCACTCTCGAAAAAGCGGATTCGGCAGAGGCGTCCGATGGCCGTGGTGTTTGACACGCTGAAATCCGACATCGACGCGGCCGAGAAAGCCGTGCGTATTGCGGATCAACGTGCCGCCAACACCGGCCGTGCGCTACGTGCGAATTTGCGTTCCAAAGGCCCGATGGTTATGGGCGCGGCGGGCGCGGCGTTGCTGTTGCGACAGGTGCTACGGGCGCGGCGCAAGGTTCCAAGGGACCGGGTGCGCGGACAGGGTGTCGGGGGCTGGTTCCGGGCCTATGGTCCCTACATTTCGGCGCTAGGTCCGCAGGCCGTTACCGCATTGAGTGCGCTGGTGGCAGCGGTCATAGCTAAGAATGCAAAGAAAGCACTGGCGAGTGCAGCGCACGTTGATCTGGACCGTTTCGTGGGTAGCTGGTTCGAGGTTGCGCGTTTGCCGGACCGGCAGGATAAAGATTGCGTGTCTGACGGACGTGTGACCTATGCGCGAACCGATGATGGTCTCCGCTTGCTCAGCTTATGCCGCCGGGAAAATGGAACTATCAGGCGCTCAACCGGCCGCGCCAAGCTTGCAGACGATGCCACGCAAGCGCGATTCAAAATTTCGTATTCGCATTCCGCGCTCCACGCATTGCCTTTCGTATGGTCCGACTACACGATCATCGATGTAGCGGACGATTACAGCACCGCCATTGTCGGAGCTGCGGATCGCAAACACCTTTGGTTTTTGTCTCGCCAGCCGACCGTAGCCAGCGCGGCGCATCAAGATTTCATGAACAAGGCGCGCGCACAGGGTTTCGACACCAGCGCACTTGTCTACACGCGGCACATGTCCGCGTCGACGTCCGACACTTGAAGCAGAAAATTATTGAAGGAGGTCATCAATGTCACTACTCGTCCGTGCTGCCCTTTTGGGAGGTCTAGCCTACGTCGTCTCGCGGGCGGTTCGTAGCAGCCAGCTATCGCTGGATCTTTCCCGCTCGCAAGCAAAGCGCCTGCCGCCCAATACAAACGACGTATCGGAGTTGCGGCCGACGCAAGATCAACCGTCCACCAGCAACGTCTAGAAAAAATGGGGACCGAGGTCCCCATTTTCTAAGCTAACGGCCCTTGCTTCGTGAGCCGCCCATCGTGTC
>JBDTQZ010000009.1:0-11916 GCA_039931935.1 Burkholderiaceae bacterium
GATAAGCAAGATGATGTTGACCAGGTAAATCCACGCCATCGGCAGCACGCGCGCTTTGCTGAGGAAGCTGACTTCTCCCACGGTTGTGTGGTTCCAAATGCGGTTTTGTATCAACACGACGAAGGCGGAGAACAGCAGGAAATACGCAACATATGACCCTATTATCAGAAGCAATATTCCGACGCCGAAGACGCCTGCGCCTTTGTTGGTGTTGAAGAGGCCTGCGCCGGCGATAAATCCGACTGCGGCGAAGACGCCGCCGATGACGAGCACTATCGCGAAGAGGATTCCATAGACAGCATAAAAATGTCCCGCGGTTGCAGTAAACCGCGCTTCAGCGGACCCCAGCAAAGCGTTGTTGTGCTGATAGCGTTTGAATCGGAAGTGCAAGTACGGCAGCACTACCAGATAGATCACCATCGCCAGTCCGAGAAACGAGACAAGCCACATCGGTGGTTCGTCCGGCTGGTCCTCGGCGTAAAAGCCGAGCAGCGCAAACGGCACGATGAAAAATATCAGCGGCGCCGCGATCAAGTAGATTTCAGCCAGCCCACCGATGAACTGAAAGTGGATGCCGCGATAACTCGAATAGCGCGCCCTGAATCGCAGCGATTGCCGGATCAGCCAGGGAAATACCGCGGCCAGGAGCCCCAGCGTGACGACGCCTGCAATCAACGACAGCTTGAAGCTGAAGTTGTAGGCGATCAGCAGAACCAACGCGATCAGTCGACCCTTCAGAATTGCAATCGGCGAGCCGTGATAATCAAAGGACGAATCGGCGATCTGCGTGTTGCGGTACATATACTTCAACCGCCGCACTTTGGCCCACGCCGAGTAGATGCCGAGCGTGACGATCGTCAGCAATAAATTAACGATCCAGATTCGGAAGTATTCGCTGCCGGTGCCGACAAAGCGCACCGGGTGGTCGGTCGGGGCGGCGACCGAAGTCGACACCGGCCACGGTGGTGCGGGCAACTCGTGCATGACCAACCCTGTCTCGCTTCTTATGACTGCTTTGTAGCCCACCGCGAGCACGGCGGCAATCGCAGGTCGAAAAAAAGCCCGCCGAAGCGGGCTTCTTGTCTGATCGGCGCGGCCGATTACATATCCATGCCGCCCATGCCGCCCATGCCACCCATTCCGCCGGGCATACCACCACCGCCGCCTTGTTTTTCTTCAACCAGCTCTGCCACCATTGCGTCGGTGGTCAGCATTAGGCCTGCGATCGAAGCGGCGTTTTGCAACGCCATGCGGGTGACCTTGGTCGGATCGAGTACTCCCATGCTGACCAGGTCGCCGTACTCGTGCGTCTGGGCGTTGAAGCCAAAATTGCCCTTACCGTCCGCTACCTTGTTGACGACAACGCTCGGTTCTTCACCCGCGTTCTCGACGATCTGGCGCAGCGGTTCCTCCATCGCGCGTAGCACGATCTTGATGCCGGCGTCCTGATCTGGGTTGTCGCCCTTGACCTTTGCGACCGCCTGCTTGGCGCGCAGAAACGCAACACCACCCCCGGCGACCACACCTTCTTCAACCGCAGCGCGAGTCGCGTGCAGCGCGTCTTCGACGCGTGCTTTCTTTTCTTTCATCTCGACTTCGGTCGCGGCGCCGACCTTGATCAACGCCACACCGCCGGCCAGCTTGGCTACACGTTCTTGCAGCTTTTCTTTGTCGTAGTCGCTGGTCGCTTCTTCGATTTGCGCGCGGATCGCTTTGACGCGGCCCTCGATGTTCTTCGGATCACCGGCGCCGTCGATCAGCGTCGTGTTTTCCTTCGCCGCTTCGACGCGTTTGGCTTGACCCAGGTCAGTCAATGTGGCTTTCTCGAGCGTCAGGCCCACTTCCTCGGCGATGACAGTGCCGCCGGTCAAAATGGCGATGTCCTCGAGCATTGCCTTACGACGGTCGCCAAAGCCCGGCGCCTTGACGGCTACGGTCTTCAGAATGCCGCGAATGCTGTTGACGACCAGTGTTGCGAGAGCTTCGCCTTCGACTTCCTCAGCGACGATCAACAAGGGACGTCCCGCTTTTGCTACCTGCTCGAGGATTGGAAGCAACTCACGAATGTTGCTGATCTTCTTGTCGTGCAACAGAACGTACGGATTTTCGAGAATTGCGCTCTGCTTGTCGGGTTGGTTGATGAAGTACGGCGACAGGTAGCCGCGATCGAACTGCATGCCCTCGACGACTTCAAGTTCGTTGTTCAGCGACTTGCCGTCTTCGACGGTGATCACGCCTTCCTTGCCAACCTTATCCATCGCATCGGCGATGATCTTGCCGATTTCTTCGTCGGCGTTGGCCGAAATTGCGCCGACTTGCGCGATTTCCTTGCTGGTAGTCGTGGGCTTCGACAGCTTCTTCAGCTCATCGATGGCCGCAATGACGGCCTTGTCGATGCCGCGCTTCAAGTCCATCGGATTCATTCCGGCGGCCACGTACTTCATGCCCTCGGCGATGATCGACTGCGCCAACACCGTCGCGGTCGTGGTGCCGTCACCGGCGTTGTCAGATGTCTTCGACGCGACTTCCTTGACCATCTGCGCGCCCATGTTCTCGAACTTGTCTTTCAGTTCGATTTCCTTGGCGACCGATACACCGTCTTTGGTAACGGTCGGGGCGCCAAAGCTGCGCTCAAGAACGACGTTGCGGCCCTTCGGACCCAGCGTCACCTTTACTGCGTTGGCGAGGATGTTTACACCGCGCACCATCCGGTGCCGGGCGTCATCGCCGAAAAAAACTTGCTTGCTTGACATAAGAGAGATGCTCCAAAAATAGTTTGTGTTGCCGGGCGCGAAGCGACCGGCTTATCCGGGTTGGGCGTTATGCAATAACGCCCATGAGATCTTCTTCGCGCATGACCAGCAGCTCGTCGCCGTCAACCTTGACGGTCTGGCCCGAGTACTTACCGAACAGCACGCGGTCGCCCACTTTGACGTCCAGCGTGTTGACCTTGCCGTTGTCGTCGGTCTTGCCGGGGCCGACGGCGACGATTTCGCCTTGATCGGGTTTCTCGGCGACGTTATCGGGGATGACGATGCCCGAAGCGGTTTTTCGCTCGTTGTCCAAGCGTTTGACGATCACTCGATCGTGCAAAGGACGGATCTTCATAATTTCTCCAGGTTGATTGAAATCTCTCGAGAATCGAGAAAGCCAGATTGGGAATCGGCAGATCATGCCACTTATTAGCACTCTCCGCCTGCGAGTGCTAATTGTAGGGCCATGTGGCCAATCTTCAAGACCTGCCGTCTAAGTCTCAAAGCAGCGCACCCGTCGCATGGAAGTGACCACTAACATTGAATGTGAGAGGGTAGCGCCTCGAGTTCAATCGCAACGTCCCACCGGGGCGTACGCGAATGCGCTACACGGTTGCGGTGTAACTTGCCGAAGATAATCAGATAACTGGAATGGGGTATTAAGTGGCCATCGATCTTCCGCTTCGGCTTCCACAGCACTGGCTAAGCTCGTCCGCGCCCAAAGGCAAAGGCCCGAACAACTCGATTCGCGCCTTCGTCAACAGCGTGATGAGCTACACCAAAATGGATGTGCCGACGGTCGAGCTTTTCGAGACGGCGGTCACGTTTGACGAGAAGCACAGAGATCCGTTGTCGGCGCATCAGTGTCTGTCCAACACATTTGGAAAAAAAGCGGGTGTCAGCTTTGTGTTTCGTGCCGACACAGCGAGCGCAGGCCGCTACTGGGTATATTCCGCCGATCCTTGGCTCGAGCCGCCCGCCGAGGCGATCAGCGCGCTTGCTCCGAAGAGGATCGTGCATCAGCTGTGCGAAGGATTGCCGTATCGCTTTGCGCTCGATGCGTGCGTTGGCCGAGAAAAGCTCGTGAGCGGTGAAAAAGAGGTCGAGCCGTTTCGCACCCCACCGGAGGTCGAGGCCTGGATCAAGGCGGCAGGGCCGAGATTCGGTTTCAAGCCCGACTTTTTCAATGTGACGATCAAGGAATTGCAGTTTCCCTACGGAGACCGCACTGTCAAGTTGCCATACGCTTCGATCGAGGGAGTGCTGCAAGTCACCGACGCAGATCTGCTTAAACGGCCGCTTCTGCGCGGTATTGGTTCGTATCGTAGGGTCGGCCTAGGCTTGTTGCAGCTATCGAACTAGTCGCTGAGCATGCATTCAGAAACGGCGCCGCGGGCGCCGTTTTTCATGCCCTCCCATCTAGACTTGCAATAGCGTTGCCTTGCAAACGATATGAAGCTAATGCTCGTTGTTAGACGCTGTGCGCTTGCGGTGATGCTTGTCGGATCACACGCGGCGAGCGCGCAGCCTGCGCAAGCGCAGGCTTTACCGGAAACTGTCGCTGCCGCCTTGAAGACGGCCAATGTGCCGCCCTCAGCGGTTGGCATAACAGTGACTCCGTTGTCGGGTGCAGGCTTGACGCTGTCGGCTAACGAAAATCAGCTCATGAATCCGGCGTCGACGATGAAGCTCGTGACGACGCTTGCGGGCCTCGAGCTGCTCGGACCGCAGTATCAGTGGCGCACCGACTTGATGTCGACAGCACCGTTGAAAAATGGCGTGCTCGAAGGCGACCTTTGGTTGCGCGGCAGCGGCGATCCCCACTTGGTGATCGAAGACCTGTGGCTCCTCGTGCAGCGATTGCGAGGCGCCGGTGTGCGCGAGATTCGCGGCAACCTTATGCTCGATCGCAGCGCCTTCGAGGCCGCGCAGCATGACCCCGGTGCCTTCGACGGTGAAGCGCTGCGTCCATACAACGCCGGCCCTGACGCGCTGCTGCTCAACTACAAGGCGGTTAGTTTTCATTTCATTGCCGACCCCGAAAACAGGCAAGCGCGCGTCTACGCGTTACCGGCGCTGGCCGGCCTCGTCACACCGGCAACGGTGCGAGGCACCGATGGAGCATGTAACGATTGGCGCGCGCGGCTCGGCGGCGACTTTACCGATCCACTGCAGCCGACATTTCGCGGCGCATATCCGCTCTCGTGCGGCGACAAGGTGTGGCACGTCAGCATGCTCGACACGGGTCAATATGCCGAGGCGATATTTCGTTCGCTGTGGGATTCGAGTGGCGGCGTCTGGCGAGGGCGCGTACGCGAAGGCTCGGCGCCGCCCGATGCGAGGCGGCTCGTGCAGCATGAGTCTCGTCCGTTAGCCGAGTTGATACGCGACATCAACAAGTACAGCAACAACGTGATGGCGCGGCAATTGTTCCTCACACTCGGCAGCGAGGCGAGCCGCAAGCCCGCAAGCAAGGAGCGCGCGCAGCGCGCAGTGGGCGGCTGGCTTGCAGGCAAAGGTCTCGATCGGCGCGAGTTCGTGCTCGAAAACGGAGCCGGTTTGTCGCGCGTGGAACGCCTGACGACCGCGGCACTTGCACGGCTGTTGCAAGGTGCATTTGCTTCGCCGCTGATGCCAGAGTTCGTATCGTCGCTGCCGATTGTCGGTATTGACGGCACGATGCGTCGCCGGGGCGGGGCGGTCGGTTCGGCCCACATCAAGACCGGATTGTTGGCGGATACGCGCGCAATTGCCGGCTACGTGTTGGCGGCGAGCGGCCAGCGGTACGTGGTGGTCGGGTTTGTCAACCACTCGAACGCGGGCGCGGCACAGCCAGCACTCGATGCGCTGCTAAATTGGATTTACGTGCAGGGTTAACGAGAGCGGAACCTCTGCTCACCAGCAGCGCAATCGCCTTATCTGGCCGCTTCCTTCAGCGGCGTTTCCTTCATCTTGTCCAGCGCAGCCAATACGATGCCCGGGGTCAGCAGCTCGGGCAGCACCGTAGGCTGGCCGTTGCGATCGTAAAGGACGTAAAGCGGGACGCCGTTGCGGCCGAACTGCGCAAGCGCCTGCGTAACGCGCTCATCACGATTGGTCCAGTCGGCGCGCATCAGTGTTACGTTGTCGGCGGCGAATCGCGCCTTCACGGCGTCGGTGTTCAGCGCAACACGCTTGTTCACCTGGCACGTCACACACCACGCTGCAGTGAAGTCCAGGAACACCGGCTTGCCTTCCGTGCGCAACTGCGCCAGCTTCTCGGGCGAGTAGTCAATCCAGCCAGCCTCGGCCGCGGCGCGCGCACCCGGCAGCAGTGCCTCGCTGGTAGCGATCGGGGCGAAAGTCAGGGCGGCCAGCATGCCGCCGCCTACCGCAACCCAGCGGAATACGCGCGCACCGCGCTGCGATAGCCCCAGCGCCCACAGCGTGAAGCCAACGGCCACCAAAACACCCAATGCGAGTGCGATACCGCCGGCGTCGACCTGTTGCGCCAGCACCCATAGCAGCCAGACGCAGGTTGCAAACATCGGGAACGCCATGAACTGCTTGAATAGCTCCATCCAGCGTCCGGGGCGGGGCAGCTTGGCAAGGAGACTCGGGAACAGCGTCAGCAGCACATAGGGTGCAGCCATGCCGACTCCGAGGGCGGCAAACACTGACAACGCAATCACTGCAGGCTGCGTGATCGCATAACCTAACGCTGCGCCCATAAACGGAGCGGTGCAAGGCGAAGCGACGATAACAGCCAGAACGCCGGTGCCGAAGCTTCCGCGCCAATCTGACTTGCTCGCAAGATTATCGGCCGCGCGCATATTGGCGACGCCGGTGCCCATCGTCATTTCAAACACGCCGAGCAGGTTCAGCCCGATGGCGAAAAACAGTACGGTCAAAGCAGCAACGACCCAGGGCGTTTGTAGTTGAAACCCCCAACCGAGCGCGCTGCCGGCCTGTTGCAAGCCAATCAGTAACGCGGCAAGCAGTACGAACGACAGCACGACGCCGACGGCAAACGCAACGCCGTGCGCGGCCATGGGGCCCGAGTGAGTGCGATGCTGCGCCAGACCAATCAGCTTCAACGACAGCACCGGGAAGACGCACGGCATCAGATTCAGTATCAGGCCGCCGAGAAGTGCGGTACCCAATGCCGCCCACAGCGACATCGACGATCCGGATCCACCAGTGGTCGCGGTTGAGCCGGCGGCGACCCCCAAGGCGGCCGCAGAGAGTGGCGCCTGCACGACATGCGCCCACCCATTCGCGTAGCCCGGTCCGCCATTGGCAACCACGACGCCCTTCAATGTCTTGAAGTCGGGCGCGACTGGTTTGGCTGCGGTCAGATAAATCGCTGGCTTACCGCCTTCGTTCTTCAAAACCTGGGGCGCAGCCGCCTCGATACGGCCTTCCTCAAGCGGAAAGAATTCAAACTTGTCCAGCGTTTTGCCGGCGGGAGGCGCGAGTGCTAAACGAATTCGGTTCGCATCGATACTCGCCGTCGCAGTCAACATAGACCCCGGTACGAGCGCTTGTGTTGCTTTAAACAACGCGGCCGACGAGGACGGCGCTGCCTGCGGCTTGACCGGCAACGTCAACTTGACCTGCGCATCACCCGGGATGCATACGTCCTTGCACTCCAGCCACGATGCCTTCGCGTTCAACGTCACCGGTGTGCCGACCGGGAGATCGGCGGGGATCTGCACGGTCGTCAGCAATAACGTTTCGCCTTCGTACCCGAAATTCATCAACGGTCCGACCGGCAGACGCTTTGGATGCGGCCAGGCAATCGCGCTGGCAGTGAAGCCGGCGGGCAGCTGCCATTTGATCTGCGTTGGCAGCCCGGAGTCGCCCGGTACCTGCCAGTACGTGTGCCATTCGTTTTCGTGCCTAAGGCGCAAGCCGACCGTAAGCGGCTGGCCTGGAACGATCGCATCGGTCGCGGCGATCAGTTCGGCATCGACGTGTTTCTCAAGGGCACCAAAGCGCGGAAGCGATTGCGCCGTCGCGGAAGTTGCAACGAGGGCGGCAAGTGTGAAGACGAGGGTTCGTAAAAGCGGCATGGTCTTTCGTCTAACAATGGACAGTCAAGTTCCCGTCTTTCGCGCCCCGTTGCATCGTCCGATTAGCGGACTTCCGCAAAGGCTTGCTCCGCTGTAGCGATAGTCGCATCGATCACTGCGTCATCATGCGCTATCGAAACGAAGCCTGCTTCGTAGGCCGACGGCGCGAGGTAGACGCCGCGCTCCAGCATTGCATGAAAAAAGAGCTTGAATCGCTCGATATCGCACGCGATTACATCGGCATAACGGACGGGCACCGCGGCGGCGAAGTAAATGCCGAACATGCCTCCGACGCTATCGCCGGAAAACGCTAAGCCGGGCGCACTGTGTTTCGCGGCGACGACGAGCCGATCGACCAGTGACCGCGTGCGCCTGCCGAGCTGATCATAGAAACCCGGCCGGGCAATCTCATTCAACGTTGCAAGCCCACAAGCAACCGCTACCGGGTTGCCTGACAGCGTACCGGCCTGGTAGACACTGCCAATTGGCGCCAGATGCTGCATCACTTCGCGCTTTCCGCCGAAAGCCGCGAGCGGCATGCCGCCGCCAATCACTTTGCCCAGCACTGTGAGGTCGGGATCGATGCCGTAGAGCGCTTGTGCGCCGCCGAGTGCGACGCGAAATCCCGACATCACTTCGTCGAAGATCAACAGCGCACCGCGCGCCGTGCACTGCGCGCGCATCGTGTTCAGGAACTCGGGCGTGGCGCGCACCAGATTCATGTTGCCGGCAATCGGCTCGACAATGACACAAGCAATGTCATCCCCGTGCTGCTTAAACGCATCCTGCAGCTGCTGCGAATCGTTGTAATCGAGCACCAGCGTGTGCTGTGTAACGTCGGTCGGGACGCCGGCACTGCTCGGGTGGCCGAGCGTCAGCAGGCCGGACCCCGCCTTGACCAGCAAGCTGTCGGCATGGCCGTGATAGCAGCCTTCGAATTTGATGATCTTGCGCCGGTTGCCATCGCCCGCTGCGCCTCGGGCAAGACGGATCGCGCTCATCGCCGCCTCAGTGCCCGATGACACTAGCCGCACCTGCTGCATCGAAGGCACTCGTTTTATCAGCACTTCGGCCATTTCGACTTCGGCCTCGGTGGGTGCACCGAATGAAATGCCGCGCGGCAACGCGTCCTGAATCGCGCGCACAACGGCAGCGTGCGCGTGGCCCAGAATCATCGGTCCCCACGACCCGATGTAATCGATATAGCGTGTGCCTTCCGCATCCCAGAAGTAAGGACCGGCGGCGCGCTCGATAAAGCGCGGCGTACCTCCGACCGAGCGGAATGCGCGTACAGGTGAGTTGACTCCGCCGGGACTCGAGCGTTGCGCGCGTTCAAACAGTTGTTCGTTGCTCGTCATGTCTGCAATCTATGTCTGCAACCTGCCTCGTCCTTCATCGAATCGCCTTACGAGTTCATGGGCCGCAGACGCCGGATTGTCGGCGCCAAAAATCGCATCGAGCACTGCCGCCGCGTCAGCGCCGGCGGCGGCGACGGTTGCGACGTTCTCAGCATTGAGGCCGCCGATCGCGATGATGCGCTGTTGCGGCCACGCGGCGCGCGCATCCGACAGCAGTGAGACAGATGCGCGCACCGCCGCTGGTTTGGTAACCGACGGGTACATCGAGCCGAAGGCAATCGCATCGGCACCGCACGCGATCGCCGTGCGCGCGCGGTCGAGCCTGTTGTAGCAGGACACGCAGAGCAACCGATTCGGCAGCCGTCGGCGCGCGTCGGCCACGTCGCCGTCGTCGCGCCCCAGATGCACGCCGTCGGCGCCCGAGCTTGCCGCGATCGCGACGTCGTCGTTAACGATTAATAGCGCACCCGCGGCCCGCGTCATTGCCAGAAGCCGGCCGGCGCGATCGAAGCGCTGTGCCGCGTCGGCTGTCTTGTCGCGGTATTGAATGGCGCGCACTCCCGCATCCAACGACTGTTGAACGACCTTCAACACGGTTTCGAACGCGCGCGCGCCGATGTCTGGCGTGAGCAGGTAAATGCCCGCGAGCCGTGTCGCTTCACGCGCCATCGAGCTCGATCAAAGTGGTCGCAGACAACTGCGTGCAATCGGTGAAAAGGCGCTGCTGCATAAGACTGACGTAGTAACGCAAAGTGGGTAGCGGTAAGTGGGTAGCGGATACCTGTGATGCCACGTTATGATCGCCCGCTAACCTGTTGATTTTAGCCGTCGAGTTCGCGCTTTTTGAAGTTGGACCCAGAGTTGCACTCAGCGTCGGCTTTCTTTGGTTTGACACGATGGATACCGGCGCTGCGATGAAAACCTGGATGTGTCTCATCTGTGGCTGGATCTATGACGAGGCAGCGGGGGTTCCGGACGCAGGAGTCGCGGCGGGGACGCGATGGGAAGACATTCCTCCGAATTGGACGTGTCCCGAGTGCGGGGCGCGCAAAGAAGATTTCGAAATGGTTGAAATCTGACCTCGGAACCTCGGTATTCGGCGCTGAGCGCGAGCCATTGTCGCGTACAACGCAGGCTCGGTTGACAAGCGTGAAATGGGTAGCAGCAGATGGCGGCTCAGGACCTCTCGGAAATCCGGGGAAAGAAAGTGATGGTGATCGACGATTCGAACACCATCCGCCGCAGCGCGGAAATCTTTCTATCGCAGGCCGGATGTCAGGTGATCCTGGCGCAGGACGGCTTCGAGGCGCTCTCGAAAATCAACGATCACCAACCCAGCATCATTTTCTGCGACATCTTGATGCCGCGTCTTGATGGCTATCAGACGTGCGCTCTGATCAAGCGCAGCCCGCGCTTTCATAAGACGCCGGTGGTCATGCTGTCTTCGAAGGACGGATTGTTCGATCGGGCGCGTGGGCGCATGGTCGGCTCCAGTGAATATCTGACGAAGCCATTTACAAAGGACAGCCTGCTGACTGCCGTACGACAGCATTCGATGAACTAATAATCCGAGCTGTTGGCCCAGGGGAGAGCCATGCCGATCAAGAAAGTATTAATCGTCGACGATTCAGCGACGGAACGCCACGTTCTGAGCGAGATGCTGACCAAGCAGGGCTATGCCGTGACGACTGCGGAGAACGCCGACGAGGCAATGATCAAGGTCAAGACATTGATTCCGGATTTGATTCTGATGGACGTCGTGATGCCAGGGCAAAACGGGTTTCAGCTGACACGCGCTCTTTCTAAAGATCCGGTGACGCAGAACATCCCCATCATCATGTGCACGAGCAAGAACCAGCAGACCGATCGCATCTGGGGCCTGCGTCAGGGTGCACGCGACTACGTCGTCAAGCCAGTCAAGGCCGACGAGTTGCTCGAGAAGATCGCCGCGTTCAACTAGTCGACGAGCTAGGCGAGCGACTTACACAATGGCCACCAGCGGCGAAGCCACCAACCGGCAGCTCGTCAAACTGCGCGAATTCTCAACGCAGTTGGCGCAACGCCTTAAGGAAGCGCCGAACAAGCCCGTCGAGCCGACGCGTCTTGCGGTACGCATCGGCTCCGAAAACTATTTGATCGAAATGGCGTTGGCGAGCGAGATCGTCAGCCTGCCGGATATCACGCCGGTCCCCTGGACACGACCCTGGTACCGCGGACTCGCCAACGTGCGCGGAAGACTGATTGGTGTGGTTGATCTTCTGCACCTGATGGGCCGCGCACCCTTGGCGCCGGATCTGACGCAGCAGGTGCTCGTGTTCGGCGAAGTGCTCGGAGTGAACGCGGGAATTCTGGTGACGCGCGCTTTCGGTATCCGGAATCTGAAAGAGCTGACGCCGCTCGATGGCGTGCCGCCGGCCGGCCGCGCCAGTTGGGAGCACGTTCGCTATCGGGATAGCGACGGACTGACGATGACTGCGCTCGAATTGCGCGAGTTGGCGACGTCGACCCATTTTGCGGGAATTGCAGTATGAGTGATGCATAAGGAACAACGGGCAAACCAAGAATAGGACCGTTGACTATTAAGCGGCGGCGATACGATGCCTCTCGAATTCGGGCGGCACATGAGGTAACGGCGGGGTTGCAGGCGGCGGAGGTTTAGATGGCACTCGACATGGGACCGGTAGCAGTCAAGAAACGGCCGAAGGAACGATCGAGCCGTAACCGCGGCGATCCGTTTCGTCCGTCGACGGT
>JBDTQZ010000010.1:0-11626 GCA_039931935.1 Burkholderiaceae bacterium
GAAGCGTCACCCACCAATCGACCATCGATGTAAAGCGCGAGCGCCAGTTGCTGCTGATGTCACCGACGCGCAGAAGCAGGACGTCACCCGGAGCGAGCACTTTGTGTGCGCTTTTCAGCAGCATTTGCTGCGCGTCGCGATCCATGTAATGCAGGACGTCGAACATGACGACGACGTCGCACGCGGGCAGCGTTATGCCGCGCACATCGCCAACGTTGAACGCAACGCGACGACCGAGATCCGAGAGCGCGCGTTGCCCTGCCGCAATTGCACGCGTCCGCAAATCAAATCCACGCAGCGTCCAGTTTTTGGGAGGCGGCGCCCATGTTTGCGGCCATTCGGAAGCGGAGAGCGGATCGCAGACTTCGGCGGCCGCAAGCCAAGCTGCCAGTATCCCGAGCCCGCAACCGACGTCGACGATGCGTACATCGTCACGGATTCGGCCGTCGCGCAATAGCGCAGCGAACACCGGATCTCCGCCCAGCTTTCCACGCGCAAAATAGTACGAACTGCGGCCTGCCGGCCGATAGCGCGCCGCGGCGCTCATTGCGAGTTGGCGGAATGCAAAATCCGCATCAGCCGCTTGATTAGCGGCACCGACTCGAGGCACGGAGCACTCCGCAAAAGCCAGCGGATCTGCGGAGGCGCGGACTGTCGACGCATAAGCGGCCGATGCGCTCGCTGTCACGTCGCGCGCGCCATCGGCTCGCGTCATGCGGGCAGTGCGCTGCGCAGCGTCACCGAGCGCCAGGCGCGTTCGCGCATCATTGCGAGCACCAATGGCAGTGCGCCGAGCATGCTCGACACTTCCGGCTCGATACTTTGGCGCCTGCCCCGCCCTTCCTTGCCGTCGTGCATCAGAACGATCGCGCCAGGCGCCAGACGCCGGCCGATGCGAGCTGCCACGCGCTCGGCACGACTGTCCACGCTGTCGAGCGAGCGGACGTTCCAGGCGACGCACCGAAGGCCGAGGCGCGCCAGCGCGGGCTCTGTCAGTGGAGTACGAATCCCGAAGGGAGCACGAAAAAATTTAGGCGCTTGCCCGGTGATATCGGCCAGCGTCTTTTGCGCCTCGCCGATGTCGCGCACCATCCGTCCCACTCCCCAAAAACCCATCGCACGCGAGTGTCCAAAGGCGTGGTTTTCAACCGCATGCCCGCGCGACGCGATTTCACGCACGACCTGCGGATGTGCACGCGCCCGCGCGCCGACGCAAAAAAAAGTCGCCTGTGCGCCGGACTCGTCGAGCAGATCGAGCACGCGCGGCGTCACCTCAGCATCCGGCCCGTCGTCGAACGTCAGTGCGATTTCGCCACGCTCGGCCGAGGTCGGCGGCAATTCGGATATCACCGGCCCAAGCGCCGTCGTCGCCGGCGCAAAGCCAAACGCCAGAGTCAGCGCATGGCTGCCGCACATCGCGGCCACGGCCCATGGCCAGAGTGCCGGCTGTACGACGATCGACGCGACTCCAGCCACGTGGCTGCCCGCCAGCACCCAGTGCAATGGCCCCGGTTGCCACGCGCGAGGCGGCAACGGACTGTGAAGAGTGAATCTGGAAACGCTCACTTGATTGCGACGTACTCGGAGAAGATACCGAGCACGACATGACGCGTGACGGTCTTAAACCCCGCCGCGCGCAATTGCTCGATGACTTGTTGCGGCGGCACGCACGCTTCGATCGAGTCCCACAAGTAGCGCATGACTTCCGGCGTATCGCGCGACCGCCCGACCCAGCGCGCGACGTACGGCACCAGATAACGCAAGTACACGCGCAACCAGCGCGTTGCGCGCGCACCCATGGGACGCGTGATCTCCAGCACGCATGCACGGCCTCCGGGCCGCAATACGCGAAAGAACTCGCCGAACACTGTCCGTAGATCCGCCACGTGACGCAGCGCATAGCCCATGCTGACGAAGTCGAACGCACTATCCGCGGCGGGCAGCGCCTCGGCGCGCCCTTCAATCACGCGCATTCCTTCGGGCAAACGAGCGTTCGCAAGCATTCCGATGCTCGGATCTACGCCCGTTACGTTTGCCCCATCACCCGTGATGCGTACAGCTTGGATCGCGGTAAGTCCGGTGCCGGTACCCACATCGATTACCCGCATGCCCGGCGCCAACCCTGCGCGACGAAGCGCCTGCCTGCGATACCAAGGACCGGTACCGAACGCCATTAGGCCTTCGATGCGGTCGTAGTCGACGGCGCTGGCGTTGAATATGGTCCGCAGCCACCGATGACGTGCGGTCTCGTCCGCGTAGTAGTCCGTCAATGGCGGATGCGGTGCGACCGTCTCCGTCTTGTTCATGCTGCCAGACCTCCGTTAACACCAATCACTTGCCGCGTAATGTAAGCGGCATCGGCAGAGAGCAGAAACGCAATCGTGGCAGCCACTTCATCGGCTTCGCCGATGCGCCCCGCGGGAATCATTTTCGTCATTTCGTCGATCGGCAATTTGCGGGTCATATCAGTGGCAATCAGTCCGGGTGCAACACAGTTGACCGTGATGTTGCGACTCGCAAGCTCGAGGGCCAGAGATCTCGTAGCGCCGATGATGCCGGCCTTCGACGCGCTGTAGTTCACCTGTCCGCGGTTGCCCATCTGCGCCGCAACCGACGCCAGCGTCACAATGCGGCCTGGAAGGCGCCGCCGAATCATCGGCATCACCAGCGGGTGCAGGACGTTGTAGAAGCCATCGAGGTTGGTGCGTAAGACACGATCCCAATTTTCGCCAGACATCGCCGGAAACACGTGGTCACGCACGATGCCGGCATTGAGCACGATGCCGTAAGGCGCGCCGCGTGCTTCGAGCTGGGCGCGAAGCGCTTGCGCGCAGGCGTCACGGTCGGCGACGTCGAACGCGAGGACGTCGACTCCGCGTCCCAGCGCCCGCGCCTGATCGGCGACCGCGTCAATCGCCGCCGTCGAATCGGATTGCCCGGAGTGATGCAGCCAGACGTCATAGCCGTCGCGCGCCAGACGTAGCGCGGTTGCACGCCCGATCCCGCGGCTGGAGCCGGTAATCAGTACAGCACTGTTCATTTGGCCGCCACTCATCTCGATGAGCGCCAGAACGGAAAAAAATTGAACCACGCAAGCGGCGCCTCTCGGCACGCGCGTTCGAGGCCCCGCACGTAATCGGCGATGACCTCGCGCAACGCCGCATCGCGCGTCTTTCGTGGCAGCACAATGCGCTCGCGCATCAGCTCGCACACCAGTGTGTAGCGGCCGCGATCGGCAGGACGCTGATAGCACGCGAGCCAGTACACGGGGCAGCCCAGCGCGGCGGCGAGTACCCATGGGCCAATTGGAAATGCAGCGTCGGTGCCGAGAAACGGAACGTCAAGCACTCGTTCGCTAGTCACCGGCACGCGCTCGGCGGCAATCACGACGAAGTCGCCGAGCTCCACACGCGCCGCAAGGTGCGCGATGGTGGCCGTATCGACGTCGGTGACCTGCAGCAAGCGCTCCGCACTCTGCGGATTCATGCGCGCCAGCATTCGATTGAAGCGCTCGGCGTGTCGCGTGTGCACGAGGATGTGAAGTCGCAGCTGCTTCGCGCGCTCACCCATTCGGCGCAGCACCTCGAGATTGCCAAAATGCGCCACGACCAGCACGCCACCGCGATTCTTGTCGACCGCGGCGTCGAAACGTGGATCGACTTCGCGCCGTATGCCGTCGAGCGCGAGACCGCCGGTCCACACCAGCACCTTGTCGAGCAGCGTATCGGCGAAGTGGCGCACATGCACTGCCGCCGCGCGCCACGCCTGCCACGCACCCGAGTCCGCCGCCAACACTCCGACGCGACGCTGGTATTCGATCGACGCTCGGCGCGCCACCGGCCGGACGGTGACGAAATACCAGGAGGCAGGCCACACCAGCAGGCGAAATAGCGGACGCCCGATCCACACATAGCTGAGATACATGATCCACAGCCAGGCCGTGCTTCCCGATTCGGGAAGAGACGCCCAATGCGAACTCGGCCGCCGATCGGTAGACACGTCGACGCTGCTCATGGCGCCCGGCCTGCAAGACGACGCGGCAGCAAGCGCGGTAGGCGTATCAGCATTCCCGCCAGCAATCGCAGATGCAGCCACCCCATGCGCAGGTTGTCGCGCAGCATCCGAAAGTGCGAGACACCGTCGGCTGGGTAGGTCACGGGTGTTTTCAGGTTGACTACAGACACGCCGGCCCAGAAGAGCCGCACGATGATGTCGGTGTCGAACTCCATGCGCCGGCCGATGCGAACTCGCTCATCGAGCGCGACCGCCGGTGCAATCGGATAGAGCCGAAAGCCGCACATAGCGTCGGCTATCTGACGCGACAGCGTATGGACCCACACCAGTGCGGTGGTAATGCGCCTGCCGTGCAGTCTAACCGCCGGCACGCTCGCATCGTATTGCGGCACGCCGTTGATGACGGCCGCAGGATTGCGTTCCGCAGCCGTTACGAAGTCGCCGATGCACGAGGGATCGTGCTGCAGATCGGCATCGATCTGTACCGCATGCGTGAACCCTGCTGCCTGGGCAGCGCGCAATCCAAAGAGCACGGCAGCGCCCTTTCCCTGGTTACTTTCGAGCCGCAAGCGATGCGCCCACCGCGAATTTTCGATGCACACCCTTTGCACTGCGTCCGCACACGGCGCATGGCTGCCGTCGTCCACCAGCCAGCATGTCAGTCCGGTCGAGCGCAGCGCATCTACCAGCCGCGGTAGCGCTGCATGATGGTCGTACACCGGCACGATGACGCAGACGCGAAGCGTGGACGATGAATGCAACGTGCCGATGTCCAGCGACCGAAATTTTCAGCGCACCGAGTTCAGTGCACGTCACGCCGCTTGCGCAGCACCCCGTTGGCTTGCGACGAACACGGCCAACGCGCGCACGTTTCCAAAATGACGGCGGTTGTTTTCGTTGTCGGCGGTGAGCTTTACGCCATAGCGCTTCGCAAGCGCCACGCCAATTTCGAGAGCATCGATCGAGTCCAGCCCCAGTCCCTCGACGAACAGCGGCGCGACCGGATCGATATCCTCCGGCCGCATGTCCTCCAACCCGGTGCACTCGATAATCAACTGAGCGATTTCTTGTTCAAGTGGATCCACGACGAGCAAGCTCCCTGACATACAACTCACGCAACCATTCGGTCAACGCGCGCGCAGCAAGCGAAACGCTGCGGTCGCCCTGTAGAAACTGCGCCGGATCAATCGCGGGATGTTGCACCACGCGCACTCTCGGCCGCACCTTCGGCGCCAACCACCAACGACTCTTCTTGGTCAACAATGGCTCCGAAAATTCGATCGTCACCGGAATCACAGGGCAGCCCGAGCGCACCGCAATATGCGCTGCGCCGCGGCGCAGCCGGATCACACCGTCATCCCCGGTCCGCGTGCATTCGGGGAAAAGGATCAGCGTCTCACCCGCCGCAATACGGGCGCAGCACTCATCAATGAGCCCCTGTGGATCTGCGTTGACAACGTAATCCGCACCACGAATGCCACCCCAGGTAAACGGATTGACCTGTAACGATCGCTTGGCGATCACAACGCCGTCCTCAACGTGCCCCAGCAAAATCAGCGCGTCGATCAGCGAGGGATGATTGGCGACGAGCAGCGAGCCCTGCGCTGGCACGCGGTCCAGCCCGCTGACTTCGAGGTCGATCAGACGAAAGGCTCGCATGCTGCCGACGTACGTGCGCATCATGTAATACATCACGCGGCGCATCCCGTGGGCACGCCGTGCTCGATCGCGCACGGCAACTGAATATGCCGGCACGATCAGCGCGCTCATCAACGCGCCATAGAGTCCGAATACCGTGAACAAAGCGATTTGCCCGATCGATCGGGTGGCGCGGCCGAAGCGGACAGTGAACCCGGAAGGCCGTTCCGCTAAGGCCTGCGGCCGAATCTGCTTTTCGCGTCCGGTGTCGGCGCGCTCGGTCAGGACAACTGCCATTGAAAGTTACCTTGTGCTGACGCTCACCGCAGACCGTTAACTTCCCACGCCCACTGCCAGACTGCCAGACTGCCATTAAACCGCTTCCCACCGCAACACGGTCGCATTGTAAATCCCGGCCATCCCATCGAACACGCCGGTAAGCGGCGGGCTTGGGCTTCCGGCAACGGCAAGTTGGCATGCTTCCCAGGTAGACAGCCATACGTAGGGGCTCGCGCCGGCGCCGGCTTTCAGTCGAGCTTCGGCCGTGACCCAGGCCCGCAAAACCGCAGTTGCATCGCTAGAACCGTCGCCGGAAAGGCCCAGCAGCGCTGCGGTCGCGCTCAGATCGTGCTTGCGGCGCGTTGATTCGAGATCAACGCCGATAGGATCACCGGCAACCATCGCTGCGACAAAGTCTGCACTGTGCGCGATGCTGGCGTACACGGGTACGCTCGCATGCACCCGCGGCCGGCCTTCGGAATCGACTTCAATCGTCGCACTTTCGAGTCCGGCCGCCGCAAGGCCCCAGCGCAGCGTGCAATGAGCCACCACGAACTGTGCGCGTCGCTGAGGACGGGAAATGCGCGCCAGACGAGCACGTTCCGTCGAAGTCAGCCGAGCGATCTGCTCTGCTTCCCATGCCTGGTCCAGCGGCAAGTTACAGCGACTCAAGTAGAGCGATGGAATCAACGTACCGCTGAGCGTCTTGGCCACGCGAATCCAGACGAAGCGCTGCGCGGTTAATCGGTCGGCAGAATCGGAGCGCCAAGCAGCACGCTGGCATGACCGCTGAGCACTAGCGCACTCGACGCTCTGATTTCGAATCGGTAGGCAACCTGATTGTCGGTCCGAAATTCACTGATGGCTTTGACCACGAGCGGTGTTGCACACTCGTCGAGGCGATCGACGGTCCACCGCAAATCGGACGTTGCGACCAGGTAGCCGTGACGCATACGTGCCGCTGGTGATCCGCCACTCGCGAGCAGCGCTCCATGAATTGCCATCGCCTGGGCGCCGTATTCGAGGCCGCAGATGATCGAAAGCACTCCTGCTTCGGCCAGCGGATGATCGGCTGCGCGATGCGAATCACACTCGCAAACAATCGTTTGCTCGTCGTACGACACGACGCGGTCGATCAGCCGCATGCGACCGGCGTGCGGCAGCAGCGTTTCGATCGACGGCATCAACACGCCGATGTCGCGACAAGCAACGCGCGGCCGTTGCCTTGACGCAGCACGATTTCGGTAGCTCGAGGTTGCGCCAGCGCTGCAAACAGCGGCAGCATCCGCGCCGTCGGATTGCCCAGGCGTATCGACTCTAGCTGCGGGTTCGCCAGCGTCGTATCGGCTGCGTCGTCGGTGGCGCGCGCCGCACCGTCGGTCAATGTCAGCCGCGCAACCGCGCTTTCGAACTCCTGCGGAGCGAGCACCAGCGCGAGCGACCATGCATCGACCGTGGGCCGCGCTTCAGACAGCGGAAACGGATACGGCAGGTCGTAGCACACCATCAGTACTGGCGAGTCCGCGGCGATGGCCTGCACTGCGGTTTCGAGTAGCGCCGCTGTGGCGGTGCCATCGAACGCGCACAAGCTGGTTACCGCTCGATGGCTCGCGACCGCGATGCTGTAGTAACCCGATGCCGCATTGTGTACAGAGTTGTGAAACTTGGTCGGTGAGATCTGGTAGTCGCCCTCGGCCAGCATCGCGCAGATGTCGTGAATGATGTCGGGATTGCCTGAGCTGCTGCCGAACACCGCCGGCACCGTCTTTGCGTCGAGTCCGGCGTGCGTCAATGCCTGCTGAGCGGTGGTTAGTGCAATTCGAGTCGATGGCGTCGCGCGCCTGCGCTCCGCGAGGGGTAAAAGGCCGCTCGGCGGCGCCGTGTTATCGGCGCGGGTATACGCCGCGGCGCCAGAAAATACTTCGCGCGCCGCCCTCCAATCCGCAAGCCCGGGGCCGTAAACACCTATTCCCAACACTGCGCACGCAATCACGAGAGTTTCGGCGTCTTGTTCTCACGGCCGAAGACCACGCTGCAATTGCTGCCGCCGAAGCCGAATGAATTTGACAGTGCCACTTCGACGTCGCGTTCTTCGTTGCCGAGCAACACTTTGTTCGGGCAATCGGGATCCACATCGGTCGTGTTCAACGTGCCCGGCATGAGCCCGTGTTCAAGCGCGAGCAACGTTACGATCGATTCGACGATACCGGCCGCGCCGAGTAAGTGACCGAACCAGCCCTTGGTCGAACTGCTGGCGGTGTCTCCGAACACGGAGGCCACCGCGCGGCCTTCGGCCGGATCGTTGGAGCGCGTCGCCGTGCCGTGCAGATTGATGTAGTCGACCGCGTCGAACGCAAGTCCTGAACTCTGCAGCGCTCCGCGCATCGCCAAACGCGCGCCAAGACCCTGCGGATGCGGCGTCGACATATGGTGGGCGTCGCTCGATTCGCCTGTACCGAGCAGGTATGCGGGCGCGTGCGCACGCGCTTCGAGCAGCGCGAAACCGGCGCCTTCTCCGATCGAGATGCCGCGACGCGCGCGATCAAATGGACGGCACGGTTCGGGCGACAACAGCTCGAGCGCGGAAAATCCGCACAGCGTCGTCAG
Organism: Burkholderiaceae bacterium; assembly: GCA_039931935.1. GTDB lineage: Bacteria > Pseudomonadota > Gammaproteobacteria > Burkholderiales > Burkholderiaceae_F > JACCZX01. The sequence goes on from JBDTQZ010000010.1 coordinate 8,539, forward strand.
GCACAGCGAGTCGATACCGCCGACGATTGCGGCATCAACCCAGCCCGCGCGCATCAGTCGCGCCGCAGCGGCAAATACCTTCGCGCTCGACGAACACGCGGTCGAGATCGCCAGTGTCGGCCCAGTGGCGCCCACTGCCTGCGCCACCAATGTCGGCGCCGAAAAATTGTTCAGCGTGGTCGCATAACTGAACGATTCCGGCAGCCGTCCCGCGGCGTCTCGCGCGCGATACGCGCTTTCGGCCTGTGCGATTCCGGAGGTGCTATTACCAATGATCACGGCGACCCGCTCGGCACCGTAGCGTGCAACGGTGGCGCGCGCGCGAACGACAAAATCGTCCTGATGGAGCCCGAGCCAGGCGAGCCGATTGTTGCGACAGTCATAGTTCGACAACCACTGGGGCAACGCAACCGACTGCAGACCTTCGACTTCGCCGATCCACGTATCGAGCGTCGGTCCATCGACGTCCACCGCAAAATCCTGTCGCTCCTCATAGCGCTTCAATCCGCTGCGCCGCGTGCGCAGCGCATCGAGCAATGCTCCGCGCCCGCGGCCGACCGCGGTCGTGGCGGTGTACGCGCTGATCGCTACCGGAGCAAAGTTCATGCGATCGACGTGCGCGAACGTTCTGGTGCAAGCGCCATGCTGACGACGAGGGCGACCGTCGCGCCGATGGCAACTGTGATACCGATCATGTGCAAGACCGGAGTCGACGACATCGCCAGGGTTGCAAAGGCAATCGTTGTCGTCCCGGCGGCGAGCGTGACCGACAGCGTGACCGGCAGCGCATCGGTTGCCGGGTCGTCATGCCGATCATCGCGTGGCATGCTGATAAACAATGCGTAGTCAGTGCCAATCCCGGCTGCCAGCAGCAGCGCCACGAGGTGAAACAGCGTCAGCCCGCCTTCGATCAATATCAATGCCGCGGCGGTAAACACGAGCGAGACCGCGACCGACGCCGCGATGCGCGCAGTCGCGCTGAGGTTTCGCAATTGCACCGCCAGAATCAGCACGATCAGTAGTCCCCCTGCCAACGCCGCCCACGCAGCACGGGCTCGGTAGTCAGCCACCAACGCCTGCACGCTGGCCAGATCGATCAACGAAACACCCTCGACGTTCTTTACAGCGGCGGCGACGGCGCCCGCGTCACCGACGCCGGTTAACGTAACCAGTGCCACCACGTCGGACGTTGTGCCTTGCTTGCGATCGATAACCTGCGCCTCAAGCCGCTGACCCAAAGCCGTTCCTGCATAGTAGCCGGGCGTAATCGTGAGTTGCCGCGCGCGTTGCACCTCGTCAATGAACGGCTCGAATGCTTCGGCCCGCAGCGCACTGTGTGCCAGCGCCTGCGTCAGACGCTCACGCAACGTCGATGTATCCGGCAACGCGGCACGCCTCGCGTGCTGCGTCGCCGCGCTCGGTAGCAGTGCTGCGGGCGAGTCGAATCCCACGATGCTGCCGCGCGATTGCAGGTTGCGCAATCGATCGTGCAACGCCTCGGCACGCGTCATAGCCTCGTCCAACGTCGCACCTTCGATGGCGACCACGAAGCGCAGATCGCCAAGCCCGGTGTCGCTACGCAGACGCGCGTCAAGTTCTCCCGACCCGCGCGCCAGCGGCGAAATCGCCGCCAGCTGATCGTTCCACAGTCGATCGCCGCGCGTGATCAGCAGCAAAGCAGCCGCAACGCCGATCACCGCCAGGGGAATGCGCCATCGCGGTGCCGTCATTGAAAGGCGTGCGAGCGGTGCGAAGCGCGCAAGGCGCGACGCCGCAAGAGGCTTCAGCACGTCCGGCAAACAAATGCGCGCGACCAACGCCGCGACCACGATCCCGACGATCGACATCAGGCCCAGCTGCATCAGTCCGGCAAACCCCGACAGCATCATCGCGACGAAGCCTGCGCTCGATGTCAGTACCGCGAGCCACAAGCCTTTCCACAAATAGGTGTCGTTCGCGTGTGTCCGCTGCACCTGCACGTAGACCGCGTAATCGACCGCTTCGCCAACCAGCGTCAGCCCGAAGCCGAGCGTGATGCCGTGAATACTGCCGAACGCGACCGACACTGCGGCGAGCCCCGCCAGTGCACCGGTCGCTGTCGGCAGCGCGGCCCACAAAAGAAAACGCGGGCTGCGTAGCACGATTAGCAACAGCAGACTCACTGCAACCGACGCAATCAGCGTCAAGCGTCGTGCGTCGTGTTGAATCGCGCGCCGCGATTCAACTGCGAACACGCTCGGGCCGGTCATATTAAGTTGCAGTTGCGGTGTTCCGGGCAATTGCGGTGCAGCGAACGTGGCGCCGAATGCAGCACGTATCGCTGCGACTGCCTCGGATTGCGCATCGACATCGAATCCCGGCGCACGCGTTGTCGCCAGCAGTAGCGCGGTACGGCCGGTCGAGTCGAACCACACGCCGTGTGCCGTGACCGGCGCGCGCGCTGGCTTCAGCGCTGACGCAACGCTTAACAACTCCCCGGTCAAGTCACGTGCGGCGGTCGGCTTTATCAGAGGAGCTGCCGACGAGCGCAGCAGAGCCTCCAACTCGTCGGCAGCGGCGCGGAGACCTTCGACCGAGAACCGTTGCGGCGTGACCTGCGCACTCAGCAGATAGCGCGCATCGAACAGACGTTCGCGCTCGGTGACAAACATCGCCGGATCGCCATTGGAGACGAAGGCAAAGCGCGGATCGCCGCGCAGCGTCGCCGCCATCTGCTGCGAACGATTCGCCGCGGCTTTCGTCTGCTCCGCGCTCACCGCCTCGATACCAATCAAGATCACTCTAGCCGCGACACCGTCGCGCAGCTGCTCAGCCAGCAGCGTCTGTTCACGCGTCGCGGGGCCCGGCAGGAAGGCGGTGATGTCGGTGACGATCGTCGCGCGTGTGACGATCACTCCGCACACAAGCACGCCGAGCAGCCATGTGCCCCATCGCACGGCACGACTCTTCATTTTTTCGGTGCGGATGGAGCTGGAAGCGCAGCAATCTGCATCAGCGTCAGATCGCCATCGGCTTCGACAATCTCGACCGTGGCGATTTCAGCGCCGGCGCCGCGCAGCACCACTTTCGACACTGCATCGAGCAATGC
>JBDTQZ010000011.1:0-11463 GCA_039931935.1 Burkholderiaceae bacterium
GCTAGACCGGCTGTGACGAACGATGGCCGTAATCCCGCTGACCATCGTCAGTGCGTGTCCGACTCCCCAGAACGTACGTCCAAGAATCAGCATCCACACCGGGCCGCCGATGCTCAAGCAGAGCACCCCTACGGCTATCGACCCAGCTGCGAGCACAAGCGCCCGCCGCAAGTGGTGAGTGATGAAAAGTCCTGCCGGAATATCGGCGCCCAGGCGGGCGAGCCCAAAGGCACCCGCAATAGCGCCTAGTGCAAAGTCACCAATGGAGCCGTCGCCCCCGATCTCGGGAAGAAGAACGGGGAATGCCCCGACTGCGAACGTGCTGCAGAATATGAACAGGCAAAGAAGGACAACCGACTTGGACACGAAGGCAGACGGCGCTCGCCAGCTTACGAAACCGAGTCCGAAACCTGCGCTACTGCCGCGCGTGCAATTGAAACGAGCCCGTTCACCTGCTCCGCACTTGTTGCCCAGGAGCAGACAAAGCGATGGTGAAGGGGGTCCGGACGCCAATCACGTTGGAACCTGCAACCGTGATCAGACAGCTTGTTGACCATCAGTTCCGGCATTTGTACGAAGACTTCATTGCCCTCGACAGGGTGCACTAACTCAACCTCAGGCAAGGTGTCCAGCCCCTGCGCAAGCTGGCGAGCCATTCCATTTGCGTGTCGCGCATTCTTCAGCCACAGGTCGTCATCGATGTACGCCTGCAACTGAGCGGCGAGGAAGCGCGTCTTCGGACTCAGATGACCTGTGCGCTTGCGAAGATAGGCAATCGGAGTGTTGTACTTCTCGTTGAATGAGATGATCGTCTCGACGCCGAAAGAGCCACTCTTGGTAGTTCCGAGAGTCAGCACGTCGACTCCGGACTTCCATGAGAGCTCGGCAGGGGTTGCGCCGACTGCGACTGCCGCATTGGCAAAACGGGCGCCATCCATGTGCACCCCAAGGCCATAACGGTGGGCGATGTCCGCCAGCTCCTTGATCTGTTCCGGGGTGTACGCGGTTTCCCGCTTCAGTAAGGTTGGTGAGGCTCAAGGCGGCCGGCTGCAACGAGTGCACAACACCGAAACGTGCATGCGAGAGGTGCCTCGCCAGCGATGTCGGCGAAAGCCTTCCGTGCTCACCGGACAACGGCACCTGTCTCGCACCGAAACTGAACATCTCAGGCGCGCCACATTCGTCAGTTTCGATGTGCGCGTCCCAATGACAAAGAATCGTTCCGTACGGTGGCACCATGGCACCGAGCGCGATCGCGTTCGCCGCGGTGCCAGTGGTGACCGTGAAGGCCTGCAAGCGGTCGTGCCTGAAAAACTCGCGCAGCGACCGATTTGCGCGCTCCGTCCATTCTTCCGCTTCGAAATTCGTTGCAAAGCCAACATTGGCCGAAGTGATAGCGGCGACGAACGCCGGATGTACCGGAGAAGTGTTCTCCGAGCCAAAATCCAGCTGAATCTCGCGCAGATTCATCGAGCAGAGGACAGCCGGAAAACGGGCATTTTTCGGCCGGGCCCGTGCTCAGCAAAGTCAACTTCGACTGCTCTCTCGATCAGAGAACCTTCAAGTGGCGCTCCTGGCATCTGAGCATAGATGCAAGGCCCCTCATCGAGTGCGACAGCCGCGAACACATAGGGCGCGTCGCTGTTGAAGCCGTCATGATGCGTTCGTCGTACTGTCGTGTGCGAAATGATGCGACCGCGTCCGGAAGCCTCAATCCAGTTCAACTCACCCCCCTTGCAGAAGGGACAACACACACGCGGATAGAAAACCGCCTTACCGCACTCTGGCCGTGCGCATCGCTGAATCATTAGCTTGCCGTTGTTCGCCCCGTCCCAGAACGGACGAGTGAGCTCATTCACACGCGGCTGAGGCTTGAGGACGGCGGCACCAGTTGTCGGATTCATCTCTGCTCTCCTAGTCAGCACGCTCAAGCACCGCGGCGCTCGAACACAGACCTCGCCCGTAAGCCACCATCCCGTAGCCCGAGACCACTCCGCATTTGCATTTGACCTGACGCGCTCCTGCGCGGCCCAACAACTGGGTCGCTCCTTCATAGACGCCGATCATTCCGCCCGCCGCACCTGCTTGGCCCGCGGATAGTTGCCCGCCACCCGTATTAAGCGGGAAGGTGCCCTTTGTCGTAATGTCAGTTGACCTGACAAATTCAAACGCCGTCCCCTTCGGACAAATCTGCAGTCCCTCAAGCTGAACAAAGCACATCACGGGGTAGTCGTCATAGAGCTGCGCGAAGTGCATATCGGTCGGTCGGCAGCCTGCGCGTTCGTACAGCTTTTCAGCAAATCCTTCCCACCCACCTGGGGCCGAGTAGGGTTCGTTGGCGGAGTAGTTGTGAATCTCCTCAGACGCCAGGATGCGAACTTTCGTCCCCGGAAGGGTCCGCGCCACCCGCTCCGAAACGAGGACGATCGCATCGCCGCCAATGCAAGGCATGACACAGTCGTAGAGGCGCAGTGGGTCAGAAATCTGCTTCGCATTGAGGTAGTCCGCCATCGTCAGCGGACTCTTGAACAACGCGTTGGGGTTCAGCAAGGCATTGGCACGAAGCCCAATGCAGAACCGCCCGAAATCCTCCCGCGTGGCGCCATGGCGCTCCATGTACAGCCGCGTATGCAGGGCGAACATGCCGTTCGCCCCACCGAAGCCTTGAGGTGACATGAACTCGCGCACCGACCCGTTGAAACGGTCCAACGTCTCATTGTGAGACGCGACGTCAAAGGCATCGGCAGCGGCGACGACAACGACATCGCACGCTCCATCGCGAATTGCCCGAGCAGCGTGGGCCATGCCGATGATCCCCGACGCTCCTCCGTATAGCCCCTGGAAAAGGAACCTCGCCTCGATGCCGAGGTGTTCCGCGACGGTTGCGACGTTATCTGGCGGCAGCATGAAGGACGTGAGTGCCAGGCCGTCGACCTGCCCCCACTCCAGACCCGCGTCGCGAAGTGCTGCGCTTCCGGCGTCGTAAAGCAATCGCTGGACAGTTTGAGGAGATTTCTTCGCGTAGACGGTCTGTCCAGCACCGACGATGCGCACTCCTTCGAAAACTGAACTCATCAGATGATTCCCTCTTCGCTAAGTTCTGTCAGCTGCGCTTGCGTGAGCCCAAGGAGGTGCTTGAATACCTCCGCGTTGTCTGCACCAAGCGCTCGCCCCGAGTGCCGTACTTCGCCCGGGGTATTGCTGAACTTCGGAACAACGCCCTGCATGCGCACGCTGCCGAAATGGTCGTCCGGAACTGAGACGATGTTTTCTCGTGCCAGGTACTGGGGGTCCTTGACGATGTCGCGAATGTCAAGCACAGGCCCCGCGACGACCTCCGCCTTCTCGAAGAGCTGCATCATGTCTTCGCAGTCACGCTGCTTGAACCACGCCGCAAGGATGTCGTCGAGGGCGACGTCATTCTCGCAACGGGACGCGTTGTCGACGAACCGAGGATCGGTGATCAGTTCTGGCATGCCCATCGATTCCGCAAGCCGCTCGAACGTGCGCTGCGAACTCGCCGAGATGCCGATCCAGCGACCATCGCGTGTCAAGTACGTGTTGCGTGGCGAGTCTTCGGATAGCCGATTTCCTTGCCTCTGTTTGACGATGCCAAGTTGATCGAACCCGATCACCTGCGACTCCACGAGACGGAACAGCGGCTCGTACAGGCTGACGTCAATTTCCTGGCCCTTGCCATCACCGTGGTCGCGGTTGTAGATGGCGAACATCGCCGCCATTGCCGAAAAGGTCGCAGCTATCGAGTCGGCTAAAGGAAAGCCGGGCAGTGTCGGCGGACGATCCGGGAATCCGGTGAACGACGGGACGCCCGAGAACGCCTCGGCGATGGTGCCGTAACCGCCGCGCTTCGAGTACGGCCCTGTCTGGCCAAAGCCCGATACTCGGACCATAACAATGCGCGAGTTGAGCTTGCAGAGCTCCGCGAATCCAAGCCCCCACCTCTCAAAGGTCCCCGGTCGGAAGTTCTCGATCACGATGTCCGCGTCTCGCACAAGTTGCTTGAAGATTTCCTGGCCGCGGGGCTTCGACAGTGCGAGCGTGACCAGGCGTTTGTTGCGACCGATCACCTTCCACCAAAGCGAGTGGCCGTCCTTCATGGGCGACCAGTGGCGCATCGAGTCACCGACACCTGGTAGCTCGACCTTGATGACGTCCGCGCCGAAGTCCGCAAGCTGGGTGGCGGCCAGTGGCCCCGCGATCATGTTTCCAGCGTCTAGGACTCGGAGACCATTGAGGGGGCCCGTCCTTGCTGTGCCATCCTTTTGCTTGCGTTGCATTTGCATCCGCTCTTCGTGCTGTGCTTGTTTCTCAATCGTTCACCGCGACCCGCTCAATTTGGCGAGGCAGTGTCCCTAGAAAATGGAGATCGTCTTTTCCGGCCCATGCTGCGACTTCGGACAGACTTACTGTCGCGGCGCCTTGCTGACCCACAATGACCACCTCATCGCCGTAACTCGCGTCAGAGACATCCGTTAGGTCCACACGCATGTGTTCAAAGTGGCTGGGTGGAAGCAACGGAATGCGCTTTCCTCGAACCAGTACGCGCGCATCCGGATGCAGCCGCCGCGGCATGCCATCGCCCCAACCGAACGGAGCCAGGCCAATCCTCATCGGCTGGGTCAGTCCGAATGGCGCTGGATATGGCGCAACGTCGGCGGGAGTGACCTCTTTGACGAGAAGTAGCCGAGTGGTCCATCGGCGGATTGCCGGTCGGAGAGACAGCGCCCGCGTCGTCCCGGCAAATCCGAGTCCGAAAAGCATGCGACCCGGGTCCACGGCGTCGAGATCCATCTCGGGAAATTCCATGACCGCCGCTGTCCCCGCAACCATTTTTGTGCGCAACTTCATTCCGGCAGCTTCGATCTGTCGCACCGCCGAGTTGAACACCTCAAGCTGATGCAATGCGTGCGGCCGCATTCGCACCGGGTCAGGCAAATGAAGATGCGCGTAGGCGCCCACGACAAACAGCTTTTCTAGTCGGCGCACCGCGGTCGCCAGGTGGCCAACTGCGTGCGGCATGACGCCCGATCGAAGTGCGCCCACGTCGATCTTGATGAACACGGGCAATGGACGCGTGGTTGCGCTGTTCCAGGCGTTTGCCTCCTCAACACTGTTGAGGGTGATGGTCAGTCCGTACGAGTCGACAACTGCCACTGCGTCCGGCAAACAGTTCGGGTACAGCAGAATCTCGGCGTCGACCTCCGTTTGTCGGATGGAGATCGCATCCTCCACGGATCCGACCGCAAAATGGCGAATACCTAACTTCGAAAGCGCAGGGGCAACATGGGGTATGCCGCAGCCATAGGCATCACCCTTCAAGCAGGCAAACAATCGGGCGTTCGGACCAATCGCCTGCATCACAGCGCGTGCATTCGCGCTGATTGCCCCGACATCAATCTCGAGTTGAAGCGCGCGCCCACTCATTTGCGTCAAATCCGATACCCCTGCCGGAAGCGCTTGAGGAACGACTGAAGCCGAGGGGACTGCGGGCTCTCAAAGAGGGCGTCAGGGCTTCCCGACTCAACAACTTCGCCGTCCGACATGAAGACGACTTTGCCGGCAAAAGCTCGCGCAAACGCCATCTCGTGCGTCACGATGACCATCGTCATGCCGTCCTGCATCAGTTGACGCATTACGTCCAGCACTTCTCCCACCAATTCAGGATCGAGCGCCGACGTCACCTCATCGAAGAGCATGGCCTTCGGCTCCATCGCAAGAGCGCGTGCGATCGCGACTCGCTGCTGCTGACCTCCAGAGAGTTGTGCTGGGTACGCGTCGACCTTATTCGCGAGTCCGACTCGGTCCAAGAGTCGACGCCCGATGCTCTCCACTTCATCGCGTCGCATGTGTCGAACACGTGCAGGACCTAGGGCCACGTTCTTCAGCACCGACATGTGAGGGAACAGGTTGAAGCTTTGGAACACCATGCCCACTTGCGCGCGCATAGCCGCAATGTCTCGCTCCGGCTTGCGCGTCCGCTTGCCGTCGGCACCAACCACATAGCCCATCGGCTGACCACCGATGCTGATCTGCCCTTCCTGATACTCCTCTAGTAGGTTGATGCACCGAAGCAGAGTGGTTTTCCCCGACCCACTGGGACCGATCACGACAACCGCTTCGCCGCGGCGCACATCGGTGGACACCTGCTTCAGCACTTGGTGGCTGCCGAACCACTTCGATACGCCGCGAACATCGATTTCGACAGGCAAGGCCGTCGGCCCTTCAGTGGACATAGCTGGCTTTCTTCTCCACATGCCTCCCGAGGCGAGAGAGCGCATAGCAGATGACGAAGTAGACGAGGGCAACGGCACCGAACACCTCGAACGGTGCAAGCGTTCGCTCAACAATCTGGCGCCCAACGAAGGTCACGTCAGCCAAGCCGATCACTGCAACCAGAGACGTTCCTTTCACAACCATGATCATGGTGTTGATGTAAGGCGGACCCGCCACCTTCAACGCCTGCACGAGTACTACATCGAGAAGGATGCGTGGCGTTCGCATGCCGATCGCCCGCCCTGCCTCCCATTGCCCCTTAGGCACGGCGAGGACCGCCCCTCGGAACACCTCAGTCATAAACGCACCGAAGTAAACCCCAATGACGACGATGCCGCCGACCACAGGCTCCACCTGCACACCGGCATAGGGAAGCGCGTAGTACATCGCGAAAAGCAGCACGAGCAGCGGAACGCCGCGCACGATGTACAAGTAAGCCTCAACGATCCACTTCAGAGGGCGCCAAGCGAACAATTGGATCGTGGCGAAGACGATGCCAAGCAAGGTCGCGAGAGCCGTCGATGCGACCGATAGATACAAGGTCGTCACGACCCCCTTGGCCAGAAGTGGCAGGCTCGGCAGAAGCGCATCCATTCTCGTTGCCCTTCACTGTCGAATGCGAAGCCGCACTTCTACGAGCCGCATAACAAGGGAAAAGAGCATCGTCAACGCGATGTAGAACAGAGCTAAAGCAAAGAAAATCTCGAATACCGCCGCCGTACGGTCTGCAAGGAGCCTGGCCTGAAACGTCATCTCGGCTACCGATATCGTCGCGACCAGTGACGTGTCCTTGATGATCAACACACCTTGGTTTGAGAGAGGTGGAATGACCTTGCGAAGAGCCTGAGGCAGAACCACGATCCGAAAGGCCGCTCCCGGCATCAGCCCGAGAGCCAAACCCGCCTCTGCCTGTCGTTGCGATACGGACTGGATGCCAGCCCGGTAGATCTCGGCTGCATAGGCGCCGTTCTGAAGAACGAGCGCAATCAGACCTGCCACGAACCCAGAGAGTGGGAAACCCAGCACACCCGAACCAAAGAAGATGAAGAACATTTGTACAAGGACAGGCGTGTTCCGAACCACTTCCACATACGTCCGCGCTGCACGTTGCAGGACACGCTTCTTGCTCAGCAGTCCGACAACAAGCGGTACGCCCCAAGCCGCCGCCAGCAGTATTGCCGGCAGCGCAAGCGCGACCGTCGTCGTCAATCCCTCCGCGAGGATGGGCACCGAGCGCAACATGAAGCCGATGTCGAACGACATCGTCGCCTTCTCCTCCTGGAGACAGTTGGCTTCTGGCCCCTACCGCGGGTCGCGCTGCCGAGCTTGCGGATCCGCGGTAGAGAAGAGGTCCGCTACTTCCGGATCTGCACCGACTCGCGTCAATTGCCGTACGGCCGCTGCGGAGGCGGGTTGGTGCCGAACCACTTCCGATAGATCTCGGAGTACTCCGCGTACCGGGAACCCGCGGTCATCTCCTGGACCACCGTGTCCATCCACAGCCATAACTGGAAGTCGCCCGGCTTCATAAATATGGCGTTGCCTTGGACAACGGCAAGTTTCTCGGGCAAAACGCGCAAGTCTTTGTTGTTCGCCGCGTACCAGTTGACGACAGGAGTATCCATCTGCATTGCCGTCGCCTGACCCGTCTTCACTGCCGTGAACATGGCACTCGGTGTATCGAACGTCACGACTTTCACGTTCGGCAAAAACTTCTTCTGCCGGTCCTGCATCTGCGGGTTGCTGAGATTTGCCAACGTGAACTTCGAATTGTTCAGTTCGGCCAAATTCGTCACTTTCGCGTCTTGCCTGACGAGCACTGAAACGCTGGAGTCAATATAAGGGCGACTGAACGCAACCCGGAGCGCGCGATCCGGGTACACCGTCGTAGAAGCGAGCCCGATGTCGGCGCGGCCGGAATTGACCGCTGGCCAACGACCTTCGCTGGTCACCGTAACGAACTCAATCTTGTTTTCATCGCCCAGTAATGACTTCGCAATCAACTTCGCGACGTCAATGTCGAAGCCAACGAGCTTCCCGCCCTCGTCTGTGTAGCAAAACGGAGGCGCCGTGCCGAAAGTTGCGACGATCAACTTGTCGCGCTTGGCAATCTCGTCGAGTCGAGATGTCTGCGCAGACGCCGTCGGCACGATGGCGAGCATCGCCGCGGCAGCAATGGTTACCCCGGTAATTAGTCTGACGCCCTTATGACAAAGTGATCGCAACATATCTACCTCCATTCGATTCATCGGTGCCCCTTCCTTCCATTTTCTGGAAGTTTTTCTTCTATTATTTGGATTCTTGCGGTCAGTCTATTCCGCGTCAAGCAGTTTCTCTAGTGGTTTGAGAGGCAGTGCACATGAAAGCACCTGGCCAGCCATTGGATCGCGCTTTCGCAGTGATTGCCGCCGTTGTCACGAGCGACCGAGCGCTGTCCATCACGGAGATCGCGCAGCGATGCGACTTGCCGGTGCCCACTGTGCACCGCATCGTTGCTCAGCTTGAGCATCGTGCACTACTCAAACGCGCACTTGCGTCGAAGAAGTTATTGGTTGGACCGAGCCTTGTCCGCCTCGGCGCGGCCGCTGTGGAAGCGTCGACGCGCTCCGACGAGGTGCACAGGATCTTGGAGGGGCTGGCGACTGAACTTGGCGAGCACTGCCAGCTCGGCATGCGGTCAGGGAACGAGGTCGTGTACTCGGACACCGTGCGGTCTGCGCGGTCGACCGGCTTACATTTCCAGCAGGGAAACCGAGCGCCCCTCTACTGCTGTTCTACTGGCAAGCTATTCCTTGCCGAAATGGAGCTCGACGTGTTTGACGCATGGCTTAAGAGCACCCCGCGTCAACCCCTCACTCGTCGCACGCTCGTGTCCGAGCGCCTGCTGCGAGCCGCCGTCAAAGCCGCGCGGGAAAAGCGCTGGGCCTCAAGTAACGAAGAAATGGCCGCCGGTGTTGTTGGATGCGCAGTGCCAGTCCGTATATCAGACGGGCGCCTCATTGCTGCACTAGGTATCTCAGTTCCCACCGCACGAACAGCGTTCGGTGAACTCCAGGCGTTTCGACCTTCGATGGAACGGGCTGCGACCGCGATCGCCAAGGCAATTGAGGCGTCATAGCAACCCTTCTTGCGGCGTATCCAACATTCGATAACAACCTACGGCAATTCGAACCGATAAACGTCCAACCCCGTGCCCTTGCCAGCAAGCAACGCGGAAGGTTTGTTCTTCAGGTGTCGATCGAGGAATTCGATTCCGTAGCGATCGATCAGATAAGCGTTCGGTCTTGCTTTCAGACACGCCACCACGTTCGGTTGACCGGAGCACAGAAGATTGACCCACTCGAGATGCGTGCCGCCCTTCAGCTTCACGAAATATTTCGGTGCCGCTGTCACTGCATAGGCACCCTGCGCCCCTTCGAGGCTGGTCGTGATGCCCCAGTCGAACTGTGCGCCCTGGTACATCACCGGCACGTCAAGACGCGCAAGCGTTCCCCGCGAGATGAACGGCAATACGTACGGTGAAAGCGCGAGCACCGCTTTGACATCCGCGTGCTTCCACGATGGCCAACCGCCGGCCATGCCGATCGCCGTATAGCCGCCGAGCGAATGACCAACGAGGCCGATTCGTTGCGTATCCACGACGGGACCGAGCTGCGGATCGTTTGCCACCAGATCGATGACAGCGCGCAAGTCGAGAAGGCGATCTCTGTGGCTGCGCTCGCTCCAGCGATCGGGCTCGAGGAACGATTGATCGGTGCGCATGTTGCCAAAGTTGTGCTCGTCGCTGCCGATGGCACAGACGCCATCCTTGTGATCGGGCGCAGCGACCACATAGCCGTGGCGCGCCAGCTCTTCCGTCAAGAACAGCGTCTGCAACGCGCAGCCGCCAAGCCCGTGCGAAAAAAGCACCAGCGGCATACGCGGGCATGCGGAGGGCAGCGCATCTTTGGCAACGCTGCCCATGAAGCCACCGGTGGAGCGCGAGTACGCCATCGGTTGCTCGCTGGCTGCCGCCGGATACCAGACCGCTACTTTGCGGCCGTTTTCCATCACGAGCACTCGATAGCCGGCCGCCTGCCGTGCGGAGCAATCATCGGCAGCAAGCACGCTCGAGCTCAACATCGCGCACAGCAGCGCAGCGATGCGTAGCAGACTTTGTGCAGAGGTCATTGCTGTGATGATAGGTTCCAGGTTGGCGCACGAAGAAAGACCGATATGAACCGCTTCATCCTCTTCACAGTTTTCTGTCTACTCGCTTCGTCTGCGCTTGCCGCGGAAGTTCCCAACACCGTTTTCATCGAGGAGCTCACCTGGACCGAAGTGCGCGACGCGATCAAGGCCGGCAAGACCAGCATCATCTTTCCGACGGGAGGCACGGAACAGAACGGTCCGCACATGGTGCTGGGCAAACACAACTTCATCGTCAGGTATGCGGCTGAGCAGATTGCGCGCCGGCTCGGCAACGCGCTGGTTGCGCCGGTGCTGGCTTACGTGCCCGAAGGCAACATCGATCCTCCGAGCGAGCACATGCGATACCCCGGCACGATCTCGTTGCCGGACGACGTCTTCGGCAAAGTGACTGAGTACGCCGCGCGCAGCTTCAGGGCGAATGGCTTCAAGGACATCGTGCTGATCGGCGACAGTGGCGGAAACCAGAAAGCGTTGCAGTCCGTCGCCAGCTCGCTGAACAAGGAATGGGCGAAGACCGACGCACGTGTGCACTTCGTATCGGAGTACTACAAGGACAGCCCCTTCCGCGAATGGTTACAAGGCCAGGGGGAGAAACGCGAAGACCTCGGCATGCACGCGGGCATCGTTGACACGTCGCAGTTGATGGTGGTGAGCCCGAATGGAATTCGCCGCGACAAGCTTGCACCCGGCGGCGACCGCAATGTCACCGGCGTGACAGGCAACCCCGCGCGCGCTAGCGTGGCCTATGGAAAGAAAGGCCTCGAGATGAAGATCGAAGCGGCTGTCGCGCAGATTCGGAAGCTGATTGCGACGAAAGGGAAGTGAGGAGACGCGGATGCATGAAGAGACGTTTGCACAACTTGAGCGTGACGGGTGGCAACGTAACGCAGGCGACTACGACGCGGTCGACCTGCCTGCGACGCGGCAAGCGTTCGGGCCGTTACTCGACAGCCTCGGCGATCTGCGCGGGCGCCACGT